>DATGPD010000537.1:0-5528 GCA_035305285.1 Planctomycetota bacterium | reverse complement strand
GTGATCCCCCAGGGACGGTCGGGGAAGCCGCGCACCATCGTCAGGAACGCACGCGCGCCGCCGCGCGTGGACGAGCCGCGCACCGGATGGTTGCCGAGCCTCTGCGTGGTGCGCGCGATCAGCTCGCCGTCGCCGTGCTGGCTGATCATGACCGCTGCGCCGAAGCCGCGGAACACGTGCGCCATCATCAGGATGTCGCCGTGCAGGAACGCGCCGATCACGCGCCAGTCCGGCGGCACGTGGCCCGCGCGGCGCACGCGCCAGGTGCTGCCGAGCACACGCAGGACGAGCGCACCGGCCAGACTCAGCCAGCGCGCCCGGCGCGGCGTGATCTTCATGCCTCGTCCGCGCCCAGCGGCGCGGTGTCTTCTTCGGCCTCTTCGGCGAGTTGCTGCATGCGCGCCCGGTTGCGGCGCGAACGCTGGACCACGGCGATCACGAGGAGCGGCACGGCGAGGATGATGACCAGCGAGAAGCAGTTGCGCAGCAGGAACCGTGCGATCGCGCCCGAACGGAACACGACGTACTGCTCCCAGTCGTCCTGCAGCCGCGCCATGCTCAGGCCGGTCACGTCCAGCAGCGCCAGGTGAAACGGCCGGTCCGCGCGCGAGCGGCGCACCGCCTCGACGATCTTGTCGACTCCGAACCGGTCGACGAGGTAGGCGACGAACGAGAAGCTCTGCGCGTACGCCAGCCGGCGCAGGTCATCGCGCGCCGGGAACCGGTGGACCAAGCGCGAGAAGCGCGGCCCGGTTCGGGTCCACACCGCGAGCACGAGGTCCTCCTCCTGTACCGCCAGGTACGGCCCGCCGGACAGTTCCTGCGCGAGCCCCTCGTGCACCCAGCGCGGGACGAACGGTCCCGCGGGGCCGGCCGCCTGGTCGAGCAGGACGTGCACCAGCTCGTGGACCACGACGGTGCGCAGGTCGTTCGGCGGTTCGCTGCGCGCCTCGGCGAGCAACACGTAGGCCTCGTCCCGGCCGAGCAGCGCGAAGCCGGCGGTTCCTTCGTGCAGGTGTTCGCGCAGCTCGGGCGGCAAGGTGTCGCGGGCGGAGTGGACCACCACGCGGATCGGGCGCTCCGGCGCGCCGGGGAAGTGGCGCGCCAGCCGGCGCAGCCCGTCTTCCGCCATCGCCTGCACCGCGGCGACGACCTGCGGGCCGACGCGCGCGTCGCCCGCCGCCACCGTGAGGTCCTGGCCGGCGAGGCTGCCGAGGAGCAGGGCGAGGGCGACGAGCCGGCGCACGCGCGCACGATAGGTCGACCGGCACCGGCCCCAAGAGCCCCGTCGGATCAGCCGGCGGCCTCGGGCCAGCGCTCGAACTGCGCGATCACCTTGCGGAACATCTCGGGCACCGGCGTCGGCCGGAACGACGAGTCGATCGCGCAGTGCGTGGTGTAGCCGACCGCGACGAGGCGGTTCTCCTTCTTGTGCCGGATCCGGAAGTCGAAGGTGAAGCTGGAGGTGCGGATCTCGCGCACGCGGACGTCGATGATCAGCGGGTCGTCGAGCCGCGCCGGCGACTTGAAGTCGAGGTGCGCGGCGACGACCACGTTGTCGAAGTCCTTGATCGGGCGGATCCCCTCGGCAAGGCCGAGGTTGCGCAGGTAGTCGACGCGCCCGACCTCCAGATAGATGAAGAAGTTGCCGTGGAACACGATGCCCATCGCATCGGTCTCCGGCAGGCGCACACGGACCTCGGTCTGGAAGTGGAATGGGCCGTCGCTGGACATCGTGCGCCGAGGGTCGCAAAGGCGCGCGCCGCGCGCAAGGCCGGAGGTCAGCGGCCAGTGCGCGCGCTGGTAACCAGGTTGGCGAACAGCCGGCACGCCCCGGGGTGCAGCGTGCGGATCTGGCGGAACAGCGCGAGCGCGCAGTACACGTACTCGCCGCGCCCGTGGCGCGCGTACAGCAGGCCGCCACGCAGCTCGGGCCGCCCGGCATCGGCCGTGGCGATGACCTCCTCGTACCGGTCGTCGTAGTCCTCCGCGAAGTACAGGCCGCGCTCCTGCACCCACCCGTCCCAGTCGGCGTCGCCGATCCGGTTGGGATGGGTCAACAGCACGTGGTCGCGGTGCAGTACGCGGATCGGGGCGTCTTCCTGCGTGACCCGGCCGCGACCGATGCGCATCGGGTACGGCGACCCCCGGAAGCCCGGCGCCTGCCATTCGACGTCCTTGTGGGGTAGAGCACGACCAGGCGTCCGCCGTCGGCGATGAACTGCAGCAGCCGGCCGAACGCGGCGCGCACGGTCTCCTGCGTGCGCAGCGCGCGGATGTCGATCAGGATCGTGTCCAGCTCGGCGAGCGGAAAGGTTCCGACGTCGTCGCCGTCGAGGACGTGCAGTTCCACGCCGAGGTCTTCGAGCAGGCGGCGTGAAGCGTCGTCGACGCCCGGCACGAGACCGACGCGCAGCCCGGGCGGGACGGTCACGTCCACGCCGTGGATCGCGACCTCGCCGACCGCTCCGGGGAAGCCGACGCGCACCGAGGTGATCCCGGGGCGCAGGTCCGGCGGCGAGCCGAGCACGAAGGTGAACAGGCGGCTCGCGCCGGGCACGAGTTCGACGTCGACGTTCGCCGGCTCCACGCGCCAGCCGACCGGCACGCGCGCGTGCAGAACGCCCTTCCCCGGCACGCGCCGGTGGTTGGTGAGGCGCACCGCGATCGGCGTGCTCGTCCGGCCGCGCGGCCAGAGCACGAGCGACCGCGTCGGCTCCAGCTCGATCCCCGGCCGGATCACGATCGGGACCTGCATCGCCTGGCGGACGCGCTGGCCGGCCAGCTCGAACTCGACGATCAGCCAGGTACGCAGGCCGGGCAGCGGATGCAGCAGCGGGCGAGCCGCGACGCGGCACGTGAGCGTGCGCTCGATCGCGCCACCGCGCGGCAGCGGCCCCAAGTCGATCGACTCGCCACCTTCCAGCGCGCCGCTTCCATCGACTCCCACGAGCACGCGCTCGAGGTCGGCGACGTCGGCGTTCCGCATCCGGAACCGCACGTCGACGTCCTCGCCGGCGACCGCCACCGCACCGTCGTCCGCGGCGACGTCGACGACGATCGACAGCGCGTGCACGATCACCGCGTCCAGCGCCTCGCTCCTGGTGACGACCCGCCGCTGCAGCTCCGGGTCGGCCGCGGGCAACGCGGAAATGCGGATCAGCTCGCGGCGCAGCTCGAGCGCGCGCTGCAGCAGTCTGGCGCGGTCTGCGACCAGCGCCGGAAGGTCGCGCTCGAACCCGGCACGCAGGCTCGCCAGCTCCGCCTCGGCGACGCCGGCGCGCGCCGCGGCGCGGAACAGGTCGTCGCCGGGCGCGAGCAGGTCGGGCGACGGGTCATCCGCGCGCACGCTGCGCAGGGCGATCACTTCCGGGTACAGCTCGTCCATCGAGCGGAACGGAGCCTGGCTGCGATGCTCGGCGAGCGCCTGGTACGCCAGTTCGCGGTAGGTCCGCCCGCGCACGAGGTCGATGCCGTCGCCCGGAAAGGTCAGCGAAGGCTCCTCGTCCGGGGCGCAACCGCGCAACGCGACCGGCACGCGGTACGGCGGCAGCCCCTCCCACCGGTAGAGCGGCGACGCGGCCCGCTCCAGCGCCTCGGGGAGGATGCGCAGCAACGCCAGGTCGTGCCCGTGCTCCTCGCCGGGGTGGTGCGTCGTCCACACGACGTCCGGCCCCAGCGAGCGGATCAGCCGGGCGAGGTCGTTGCTCGTCGCGACGCGGCCCCACAGGTCGAGCGCCTCTTCCGCGCTGCGGCAGTAGCCGGCATCCGGGCGGTCGAGGAAGTGCACGTCGAACCCGAGGCGCGCGGCGCACCGCTCGGTCTCCGCCGTGCGCAGCATCGCGAGGGCATCGCCGGTCTCGGGGCCAGACACGTTCTGCCCGCCCTCCCCCCGGGTCAGCAACGCGACCGACACCCGCCAGCCGTGGCGGAAGCGCAGCAGCGCGGCGGGGTGCAGGTACTGGTCGTCGGGATGTGAAGCGACCAGCAGCGCGTGCTGGTCGGTCCGTGCGTCCAGGATCGCCTGGTGCAGGGCGACCTCGCCGACTTCGCGCACCTGCGCCGGGGACGACTGTCCGGCGGCGGCCGCCGCCAAGGTCAGCGCCGCCGCGGTGCGCGCGCGCCGGCTCACCGGCGCCGCGGCCGCATCTCTTGGGCGGTCGCCACCCCCGCCGCGGCGCCGGCGCCGATCGCCGCGCCGATCACCAGGCCCATCTCGGGACCGAAGGGCCCGTGTTGCGTCGAGGAGAACCCGTTCCCGTCGGAGTAGCTGTAACTGATCGAGGGGAACAGATGCTGCCCGAGGAAGGACCCGTCGTCGGGCAGGCTCGCCATGTCGAGGGGCACCGTGTCGGGCACCATCGCCGTGAAGCCGTACGCCATCTCGTAGAAGCTCTCGAAGCTCGTCCGGTTGTCGCTGAACGACAGCGACACGAGGCGCTCGGCATCCAGCGACTTGAGGACGTCGGCGAACGCCTTGTTGGCGCGGATGTCCTCGTTCTCGCCGAGCCCTTCGGTCATCGCGCGGACCGTGCGACGGACGTCGGACCGCGAGAACCCGAGCACCATGTAGCCGTTCTGGAACGCGAACACCGGGGTCAACATCTCCAGCAGATCACCCGGATTGAACGGCATGCCCGCGAACGCGTCGGCGAACGCGTCGCCGCGGAGCTTCACGTAGTACGTGGTTAGGTCGTCGCGCGTGTTGCTACCGAAGTCCAGCATGGCGCCGGCGACCTGCTTCAGGCTCTCGAGCACCTTCAGCAGGCGCTCGTGGTCGCGCATCTGCACGAGGATCATCCCGTTGTACAGCGATCCGCCGCCGAGTCCGGGCATGCCCTGCATCGGCAGCGACCACGTGACCATCTGGCTGCCGAACGCGCCGCAGAGGTCATCGCGGATGCTGAACCCCATCTGCTTCTCCACGCCGCCGAGGTGCGCGAGCAGGCCTTCGGCCGCCTGCTCGTCGTACGCCCGCACCGCGTCGACCAGCGCGTCCCACACCGCGGTCAGGTTGAGGGTGGTCGCGCTGCACGTGACCGCCTTCTTGGGCACCCACTTCAGGCAATCGAGGTCGAGGTTCTTGCTGCCGTCGGCGACCAGGCCGCGGCGCTCGGGCGCCGGACACAGGATGTACGACTTGGAGACCGCCGCGTTGCCCTTGTAGGTCGACGTCCCGCCGAACGCCTTGACCGCGCTCAGGCCCAGGGCGTCCACGGCGCGCCGGATTCCCTGCAGGTCGATCTCCTCCGGGAAGTCGGCCTCGTTCTGCGCGATCTTGTCGAGCACGCCGAACAGCGTGTTCATGCCGCGCTCGATGTTGAGGAACGCCTCGACCTCGGCGTCCGGATCGCCCACGTTGGCGGCGACCGCGCGGTACTCCTTGGCCGCGGTGAGGACCTCCTTCTTCTCGGCGAGCGCGGTCAGCACGTTCTGCACGACGCGCTGCGACGTGCTGAACACGATGCCGTCACCGAGCCACGCGAGGTTGAGGCTGATCGGCACGCCCTCCGGCTGCCAGGTGGTGA
>DATGPD010000536.1:0-3616 GCA_035305285.1 Planctomycetota bacterium | reverse complement strand
CTGATGCCGTTCGGCACCGATCTCAACGAGACCCTCAAGATGGTCCTCGAGATCGGCGTGTTCGCGATGGGGATCTACCTCGTCTTGCGCTTCCTGCGCGAGACGCGCGGCTCGGGCGTGATCCGCGGCCTGACCCTGGTGTTGCTCGTCGGGGTGGTCGTGTTCGTGCTGCTCATCAGGCTGGGCGGGCTGACCCGCCTCGGTCTGGTGTTCGACTACATCGGCAACGCGTTCGTCGTCGGCCTGGTCGTCGTGTTCCAGCCGGAGATCCGGCGCGCGATCGTCCACCTCGGGGATGCCCCGTTGTTCGGCCGCTTCCTCAAGCGCGAGACCAAAACGATGCAGCGTCTGCTCCGTTCGGTCGCCCGGCTCAGCAAGGACCGCATCGGCGCGCTGATCGCGATCGAACGCGAGGGGTCGCTCGCCAACCTGGCCGAGACCGGGATCACGATCGACGCCGAGCTGAACTCGTACCTGATCGAATCGATCTTCTATCCTGGCACCGCGCTGCACGACGGCGCGATCATCATCCGCGACGACCGGATCGTCGCCGCCTCCTGCCTGCTGCCGCTCAGCCAGAATCCCGACGTCGACAAGCGCCTCGGGACGCGCCATCGCGCCGGGCTCGGCCTGTCGGAGGAGACCGACGCCCTCGCGATCGTGGTGTCCGAGGAGACCGGGAAGATCTCGGCGATGCTCGGCGGCAAGCTCATGTACGACCTCACCCTCGAGCAGCTCGAGGCAACGATCGAGGACGCGCTCGGCATCCGGCGGAGGAGCCGGTCGTGAGCCCCCGCGCCGGAGAACGGTCCAAGGTCGCGATGCGGCGCCGCGGCGGCTGGCGCGGCCTGTTCGCCGATCCGGTGCGCAAGCTGTTCGCGCTCGCGCTCGCCACGCTGCTGTGGCTGTTCCTCGACAGCCAGATCACCGAGCGCATGTCGGTCACCTTCAAGCTGATCGGCGCGCGGATGGCGTCCGAGGCGGCGCAGTCCGAGATCCAGGACTCGCACATCGTCGTCCATCCGCCGAACGGCTATCGCGTGGTCGGCTTCCGTGACCACCTGACCAACACCGACCTCACCTTCGTGGTGATCACGTTCGAGGCCGCGCAGCACCTGTTGCGCAGCGCGATCGCCAGCCCGGGGCTCAACGTGCAGCTCCGCCAGGCCGAGATCAACAAGACGACGAACATCTACGTGTTCGACAGCGACGACCTGCTCGCGCCCGATCCGGCGGTCATCAAGGCGATCAGCGAGATGACCCCGCGCCGGATCGACGTCCTGCTCGAGCCGATCGAGGAGCGGCCGCTCGCGCTGGACAAGAACGCGCTGCGCATCGAGTACCCCGACCGCAAGGCATTCCCCGATTTCCCCGACCGCCTGCGGCTCGACGAGGCGGTGTTCACGCCGGCGCAGGTCATCCTGCGTGGTCCGAAGTCGGTGATCGGCGACGTCGGTCGCACCGACCCGCTGTTCGTGCTCGACCTGTCGCGTTCGGGCGGCACCAACGAGCCCAGGGTGACCGGCGAACTGCAGCCGATCCCTATCGACCGGCTCCTGATCGACGGCCTGCCGGTTTCGGTCTCCGTGCCGCTCAGCCCGCGCTTCGAGCCGGTCGAGCTGACCGTTCCGGTGCTGGTCGACGCGGTCGGCCGGTCGACGCCGCCCGGCGAGTTCGTCTACGAACCGGCGGTCAAGGTGACGCTCATGGTCAGCGGCGAACTGGCCGGCGCGCTCTCCCGCCTGCAGACGCAGGCGGAACGCGACGCCTGGGCGCGGCAGAATGCGCGGGTCGACATCCGCCTCGACGACTACTGGCGCAACGAAGACCAGACGATGATCGGGACCCTGCGTCTGATCGACCCGCACTACGAACGCGGCCGCCACTACCGGACCGACGAGACCATCTCGGTGCGCTTCCGGCCGAAGGGGAAGGAATGACCGCGTCCCGACCGGTCGTCCGGTTCGGGACCGACGGGTTGCGCGGCAGGTGGGGGCAACCGCCGCTCGATGCGGACACCCTGCGCCGGGTGGCCGCCGCGTTCGGGGTCTCGCTGCAGCGCGCGGGCAGCGAGCACAAGCGCGTCCTGCTCGGGCACGACGGGCGGCGCTCGGCGCCCGCGATCCTGCAGGCGATGGTCGACGGCCTGACCGCCGCCGACGTCGCGTGCACCGACGCCGGCCTGCTGACCACTCCGGCGCTCGCCAACCTGGTGCGCGACGAAGGCTTCGCCGGCGGCGTGATGGTGAGCGCGTCGCACAACCCGGCCAGCGACAACGGCGTCAAGCTGTTCGACGCGACCGGGGGCAAGATCGCCGACGAGGTCGAGCGCGAGATCGAGGAGCTCGCCGTCCGGATCGACGCCGAGGACCGCGTCGCCCGGGGCCGCGCCCGGCCGCGGCACGAGCTGGTGCAGCGCTACGAGGACCGGCTGCGCAACGTGTTCCCCGACCTAGACCTCACCGGCTTGAAGATCGCGGTCGACGCGAGCAACGGCGGCGGCTCGGAGATCGCCCCGCGTCTGCTCCGGCTGTTCGGCGCCGAGGTCGTCGCCACCGCGTGCACGCCCGACGGCGACAACATCAACGCCGGGGTCGGCGCCCTGCACCCCGAGGTGCTCGCCGGCGTGGTGCGCGCCGAGGGCGCCATGTTCGGCGTGTGCCTCGACGGCGACGGCGACCGCGGCGTGTTCGTCGACGAGACCGGGGCGGTGCACGACGGCGACGCCGTGCTCGCCGCGCTCGCGCCGTGGCTCGACCGGACCGGAGCGCTGCCGCACCGCACGGTGGTCGCCACGGTGATGAGCAACCTCGGCCTGCGCCGGGCGCTCGCCCGGCACGACATCGCGCTGGTCACGACGCCGGTCGGCGACCGGCACGTCGTGCAGGCGATGCGCGCCGGTGGCTACGGGCTGGGCGGCGAGCAGTCGGGGCACATCGTGTTCGCCGGCCCGGGCCGCCACACGGGCGACGGTCTGTTCACCGCGCTGATGCTCCTGGCGATGCGCCAAGCCGAGGGCAAGGGCTTCGCCGAGCTGTTCGCCGGGTTCACCCGCTATCCGCAGGCCCTGGTGAACGTCGCGGTGCGCAGCAAGCCGCCGCTCGGCGACCTGCCCGCGGTGCAGCGCGCCGTGCAGGAGGTCGAAAGCGCACTCGGCGACGACGGCCGCGTCCTGGTGCGTTACTCCGGCACCGAGGACGTGTGCCGGGTAATGGTCGAGGGACCGCGCGAGGACGACGTGCGCCGGCATGCCGAGCACATCGCCGCGGCGCTGCGCGCGAGCCTGTGAGCCCGCCCACCGCGATCGCGCTCTCCGCGAGCGGCGCGACCTTCTCGGTCGCCGCGCGCCGCGCCGGCGGCCCGGTGTTCGTCGCGGCGTGCGCCGGCCGGGAGCAGTCGGCGCGCGCCACCGACCTGCTCGACGACGTGCTCGCGCGCGCCGGCGCGACGCGCGAGGACGTCAGCGAAGTGCGCGTCGACCGCGGTCCGGGCTCGTACACCGGCCTGCGCATGGCGATCGCGTTCGCGCGCGTGCTCGCCGCGTTCGGCGCGGTGCAGCTGCGCGCCGCGACCAGCCTGGAGCTGATCGCGCTCGCCGCGTGGCGCGGCGGGATCG
>DATGPD010000535.1:0-2154 GCA_035305285.1 Planctomycetota bacterium | reverse complement strand
CCATGTCGGCGAACGCGGTGGCGACCACCTTCGCGCCGCGGTCGTGGCCGTCCTGCCCGACCTTCGCGACCAGGATGCGCGGACGCCGACCGTGCGCGTCGAGGAACGCCCGGGTCAGCCGCTGCACCGCCTCGACGTCGCTCATCTTCGCCGCCGCAGCATACACGCCGCCGATGGTGCGGATCGGCGCGTCGTAGCGTCCGAACACGTCGGCGAGCGCCTCCGAGATCTCGCCGACCGTCGCGCCGACGCGCGCCGCGTCGATCGACGCGGCGAGCAGGTTGGCGTCGCCGCGCGCCGCGGCGCGCAGCGCGTCGAGCGCACGGGCGACCGCGGCGCCGTCGCGCTCGCGGCGCAGCTTCGCGAGCCGGTCGATCTGCACCGCGCGCACCGCTTCGTTGTCGACGCGCAGCACCTCCGCCGGCCCGCGCGCGGAACTCCGGTAGCGGTTGACGCCGACGATCACGTCCTCGCCGGCGTCGATGCGCGCCTGCCGGCGGGCCGCGGCCTCCTCGATGCGCAGCTTCGGCAACCCGGTGTCGATGGCCTTCGCCATGCCGCCGAGCGCCTCGATCTCCTCGATCAGGCGGCCGGCGCGCGCGGCGAGGTCGTGGGTCAGGCGCTCGACGTGGAACGAGCCGCCGAACGGGTCGACCGTCCGGCACAGGTCGGTCTCGTGCTGCAGCACGAGCTGCGTGTTGCGCGCGATGCGCGCGCTCGTCTCGCTCGGCAGCGCGATCGCCTCGTCGAGCGCGTTGGTGTGCAGGCTCTGCGTGCCGCCGCACACCGCGGCGAGCGCCTCGATCGCCGTGCGCGCGACGTTGTTGTACGGGTCCTGCGCGGTCAGCGACCAGCCCGAGGTCTGGCAGTGCGTGCGCAGGACGAGCGAGCGCGGATCCTTCGCGCCCTGCGCGGCGACGATCTTCGCCCACAGCAGGCGCGCGGCGCGGAGCTTCGCGACCTCCATGAAGAAGTCCATGCCGATCGCGAAGAAGAAGCTGATGCGCGGCGCCAGTTCGTCGACCGACAGGCCCGCGCGCTGCCCGGTGCGCAGGTACTCGAGCCCGTCGGCGAGCGTGTAGGCGAGCTCGATGTCGGCGGTCGCGCCGGCCTCCTGCATGTGGTAGCCCGACACCGACACCGGGTTGAACTTCGGCATCGCCTTGCGGCACCAGGCGAACACGTCGCCGACGATCCGCATCGAGGGTTCGGGCGGATAGATGTACGTGTTCCGCACCATGAACTCCTTGAGGATGTCGTTCTGGATGGTGCCGGACAGCCTGGCCGGGGGGACGCCCTGCTCCTCGGCGGCGACGACGTAGAGCGCGAGGATCGGCAGCACCGCGCCGTTCATCGTCATCGACACCGAGACCTCACCGAGCGGGATGCCTTCGAACAGGATCCGCATATCGAGGATCGAGTCGATCGCGACGCCCGCCATGCCGACGTCCCCGGCGACGCGCGGATGGTCGCTGTCGTAGCCGCGGTGCGTGGGGAGGTCGAAGGCCACCGACAGCCCGCGCTGGCCCATCGCGAGGTTGCGCCGGTAGAAGGCGTTGCTCGCCTCCGCGGTCGAGAACCCGGCGTACTGCCGAAGGGTCCAGGGCCGGGTGAGGTACATGGTCGCGTACGGGCCACGCACGAACGGCGGGAGCCCGGGCCACGTGTCGACCGGCAGCCCGTCGAGGTCGGCGAGCGAACCGTGCGGCGCGACCGCGATGCCTTCCGCGGTCATGACCTTCGCGGGCGGATCAGCGCTCCGCCGCGGGGGGGCACCGAGCGGCAGGCGGGTGAAGTCGGGGACCGACGACATGGAAGGAGAGCGTGCACGCGCGGCGAGGGCGAGGAAAGGGCGAGGTGTCGGGCGGAGGGCTCGCACGCCCGGCGGGGGCGGCCTGCGATCGTCCGTGGTCGGACCGGGCCGCCTGTGAGGGGGAGGTATCGTGCGGCTGGTCGCGAGCTTGCACCGGCGAGGCCCGACCGCGTGGACGGATCGCGGGCGCACACGGGCGTGCGCGGGACCGGGCAGCATCCGCGCAGCGCGTCGGGCGCGCGGCTCCATGCTCGCGGGCCGTGCACGAAGAGCGCGCGTACCGCCCTGCTCGCTCACCAGGAATGCACCGTCACCGCGACCCGGTCCCCGAACAGCTCCCG
>DATGPD010000534.1:0-5466 GCA_035305285.1 Planctomycetota bacterium | reverse complement strand
AGATCGTCGCCTCCTGGCCGTCGAGCACGATGAGCTGCGGCGCCTGCACGATCTCCGAGTTGACGTCCTTGCGCAGCAGCTTGAGCGCCGCCTGCACCTGGGTGAAGTTCAGCGCGCCGAAGATCACGTTCGGCATCGTGGTCGCGCCCGTCGGGTTCAGGTTCGAATCCGCGAACGGACCGGTACCGGTGTCGTTGGCGATCAGGTCGTCGTCCCAGCCGCCGGCGCCGAGGTCGAACGGCAGGCGGGTCGGGATCTGCCCCAGGCTGATGCTCGGCGCCCAGCCGTCACCGCCGACGTCGACGCCGTAGTTCAGGATGTCCTGGTTGCCGGTCGTCACGAACTTGACATCGACGTAGATCTGCCCCGGCTCGATGTCGATCTTGTTGATGATCCGCTCGATCTCGTCGACCACCGGCTTGGTGTCCTTGACGATGATCACGTTGTTGCCGTCGAAGTACTGGATCTGACCGATCTCGGGGGTCAGAACCCGCTCGAGGGCCTGCAGCAGGGTGAAACCGACGCCGGGGCCGGAGCCCTGCTGCTGCACGCGCGGCGTGTACGCGACGTACGGCGAGTTGATGAACGGCACGTAGGTCGAGCGCGGGCGCACGTAGCGCAGCTGGAACTCGCGCGACACGAGGTCCGCCTTCATGTTGCTCGGCGGCACGATGCGCAGGATGCCGCGCGACTCCTCGACCACCACGTAGCCGAGCGTCTTGACCGCGGCGTCGAGCGCGTCACGCCAGGGAATGTTCTTGAGGCGGAGGCTGATCAGCCCCTGCACCTCGGGCGACATGACGATGTTCGCGCCCGAGATCTTCGCGATGGTGTCGACGACCTTCTGGATGTCGGCGTTCTCGAACGCGAAGTAGACCCGGTCCGGCTTCTCGATCTTGAGCACGTTGCCGGCGACCTCGACGACGACGCAGCCCGCCGACTCGGCGACCAGATCCAGCGCGCGCCGCCACTCGACGTTGTCCAGGTCGATGGTGACCGTGTCGGTGTCCTGGATCTTGGGGTCGAGGATGATGTTGACCCCGGTCTTGCGCCGGATGTTCTGCACGACGTCGCGCAGCAGTCGATCCTTGAGCTTCAAGCTCAGGCGCAGGGTGCTCTCGCCGCCCTCGCTGCGCATCGCGCCCTGCTGATCGGCGGTGGGGTCCTCTTGTTGCGCGCTCGCGGTGCCGACCAAACCGCAAACCAGCGCCAGCACGCTGACTCGTCTCCAGTGCTTTGCCTGCATGTGCGTCTCTCGTTCGATGTCGCCGACCTCGCTGCCGGTCCGTGCCGCCCGCAGCGGACGGTTCGGCGCAGCGTGAGCCGCACACGTGATCGGCAGCGGCGCCATCGGAACTTGACCGTTCGCGCACGGCGTGTGCGCCGGCGCGGCCGGTACGGACGATCGGCCGGCGTCTCCGCCGGCCGATCCGGGGCGCCGCCGCGGCGGCGCGGGCCGTGCGCGCGCGAGCGCGCTCAGCGCATCTTCACCAGGGTGAACCCCTTGTAGACGAACTCGACCTGCTCGCGGCCGACCGCCTTGATCAGCAGCTCGTCGTTGACGTAGTCGCCCTCCTGGTAGACCGTCCCGTTCAGGATCAGACCCGAGCGGCCCTCGTCGTTGACCACCACGCCGGTGATGTCCAGCTTCTGCTGGCTGAACTCCAGTGCGATGGTCGCGCGCAGGTAGCGGTCACGGATCTGCTCGACGAGCGGCGCCCGGTCGTCCTCGGGCGGCACGCGCAGGCGGTCCTGCACCGCGTCGTACCGGTCCTTGGCGGCCTGCATCTCGCCGGTCACCAGGTCGTTGTTCATCGCCGCGAGCAGGGCCTCGAGCTCCTTGCGCGGCAGGAACTTGTCGTCCGCCGGCCGGCCGTCGCTGCTCAGCTCGCGCGCGAGCAGTTCGAGCGGCTGGCTGACCCGCTTGACCCACTGGTACTTGAACGGCTGGTAGGAGATCGCCTTCTGCTGCTCCAGCTCGCCGGCCTTCTTGCTCAGCTCGGCGAGCCCGGTCTTCAGCTCGCGCTCCAGGTTGTAGCGCTCGAAGATCGTGATCCCCTCCTCGCGCGTGCGCTTCTGCAGGGTCTGCAGCCGGGAGACCTCCTCGGCGAAGTCGTCGAGCAGCTTCTTCTGCTGCTGCAGCGGCAGGCCGGCGCCCGCGTCGCGGTTGCCGTAGCTGAACTCGCGCGGGTCCACGAAGATGTCGCGCCGGCCGCGCGCGTCGCGGAACTCGTAGCGGTCGACGCGGATCGCCTGCAGGTTCTTGAGGATCTCCTCGGCGAGCGCCTGCTGCTTGCCGGCGTAGTTCGGGATGTTGACGTCCGCACCCGTCGCGCTGCCGGTGTACACGTAGGTCGCGACCATCATGTTGACCCGGTGCTGGACGTCGCCGTCGGCGACCTCGTTCTCCGCGCGCGGATCCGTGCCGCCGGCGGTGAGCTGGAAGCTCTTGATGCTGACGAACCGCTCGTAGTTCTCGAAGAAGTTCGCGAACTTCAGGAACTGCCAGAGCGTCGCGCGGAACTCGAAGGTGTAGGTCCACTCCTCGAACTCGGCGCCCTTGCGCCCCGCGGGACGACCCGGCGTCGAGCGCTCCATGTCGACCCCGGACTGCGCCATGAACTGGTTCATGGCGCGCATGAAGGTGTTCAGCTCCTGCTTCTCCGGCAGGATCTTCAGATACTCCTTCAGGTTCTCGCGCAGGATGATCACCTGGCGCTCGAGGTCGGGGATCTTCTTGATCTTGACCTCGGCGGCGGCGATCTCGGCCTCGGTCCGCTGGATCTGCTCCCGCATGAGCTCGGCCTCGCCCTTCGCCCAGTACACGCCGAAGCCGGCGATGCCGCACAGGACGACGGTCGTTGCGCCGACCAGCAGCAGCTGCTTGTTCTCGCTGAGTCGCTTCACGTCATCCTCCTCACTTGCCCGGCGCGGCGTTCTCCGCCTTGTTGCGCTGCCACTCCTGCGCCGGCTTGAACCGCAGCTCGAGGGTGAATGCGCTGCTCTCCGGCGGGTTGCGCTTTGGGGTCATGCGCCGCTCGTAGCTCGGCGCGCTCTTGCTGGAGATGTCGCGCGCGAACGGCGCGTTCTCGATGTCCTCGTGGAAGTCCGCGACCTTGCGCGGGCTCGCGCCCTGGACCTGGGCGGGCATGGTGACCACCGGGCCCTGCTTCTCGTTGCCCTCGGTCACCTGGATGCTCTGGAACCAGGCGAGGTGGCGCTGGGTGTTGCCCTCGTTGTTGACCACGTCGATCAGCTGGTCCATGAACTCGGTCCACAGGACGCGCGAGCTGCCGATCTGCCGGATGGTCTTCTCGCGCGTCTCGTAGGCCGCCTTCTCCTTGACCAGCGCGTCGGCGTACTTGGCCATCTCGGCCTTGGCCGACAGCGTGTCGGCCAGGTTCCGACTGGCGACCTCCAGCTCGCCGAGTTCGCCGAAATAAGTGAGGCCGAACCAGCCGCCCGCGCAGCACACCAAGATCAGCGCGCCGAGCGACGCGGCGAACACCTTGGGCGACGAGCGGTCGGCACGCCGGTATTCCTCCGGCAACAGGTTGATGCGGATCATGCTCAGTTCACCTCAGACGGTCGCTGCCAGGCCGACGGCGACCGCGAGCTGCGGCGCCGCACCGTTCAGCGCATCGATGTCGACGTTGTCCGACTTGACCTTCAAGCCGTCGATCGGGTTCCACACCCGCGTCTTCTTCTCGAACACCTTCTCCAGGGTCTCCTCCAGGAACGGCAGGAACACCGAGCCGCCGGACAGGAAGACCTCGTGCACCTCGCCGTCGAACTGGTTCTCGAAGAAGTCGAACGACAGGTTGATCTCGTTGCCGAGGTCGTCGAGCACCTGGGTGACCGCGTCCTCGACGTCGCGCGCCTGGTCCTGCGGGTCGCGCTTCAGCGCCTCGGCCTCGAACGGCTCGAGCCCGAACCGGCGCATGATCGCGTTGGTCAGGTCCTGCCCGCCGACCGGCACTTCGCGCGCGAAGTAGGTCACGTTGTCGCGCAGGATGTTGATGCAGGTCTTGCTGCTGCCGATGTCGACCAGCGCCACCGTGCGCCCGGCCTCGTGCAGCCCGGGGTTGACGATGTCGTTCAGCTCGAAGGCGTTGCCGATCGCGAAGCTGTCGACCCCGATCAGGCCAGGCTGCAGCCCGAGTCCGAGCAGCATCTGCGCCTGGTCCTGGACGACCGCCTTCTTCGCGGCCACGAGCAGGACCTTGATCTCGTCCGGCTTGCCCTCGACCGGCGGCTTGTCCATCAGCCGCTGCGTGTCGATCTGCACGTCGTCGACTTCGAAGGGGATGTACTTGTCCGCTTCGAAGCGCACGGCGTTGGTGAGCTGGTCGTCGGTCATCTTCGCCATGTCGATGTAGCGGAAGACGACCGACTTGCCGCTGACCGCGGTGGCCACGCGCTTCGTGCGGAAGCCGCCGGCGCGGAACAGGTCGGAGATCGCGTCCTCCCGGGCGGCCTCACTGGGCACGTCGACCTTGGCGAACGCGGTGATGATGAAGTCGTACTTGTCCTGGGTGATCTCGACCGCCTTGATCGAATGAGAGCCGAGATCGAGCCCGACGACGCTCTTGCGCTGTTTGAGCATGACGTGCCTTGGCGCTCGGGTTATCGGCGGGCCGATGAACCCGGGTTTAGGCGGCGGGTCTCGGCCGCCGCCGGCCCCCCCCCCTGCGGCGCGGCACGCCGCGCGCCCGGCGGGCTATTCGTCCTCGCCGAATCCGGCGGCGAACAGCTCGCAGACCGCGCGGATCTGCTCCTCGCAGTCCGGCCCCTCCGAGACCAGCTCCAGGGTCGTGCCCGGCTCGGCGGCGAGCATCATCACCGCCATGATGGATTTGCCGTCGACCATGTTGCCGTCACGCCCCACCTTGAGACTCGAGGCGTAGGCGTTCGCGGTCTGCACGAGCATGTGCGCCGGTCGCGCGTGCAAGCCGTGCTTGTTGACGAGGGTCACCGTCGCCCTGCACTGCGGCACGGTCATGACGGCGGCGACATCTCGAGCAACAGGTCGCGGATCTCCGCCGCGGAGCGCGCGGCGAGGAAGAACCGACGGAAGTCCTGGTTGCGCGCGAGGCCCGAGATCCAGCGCAGGGCCTGCAGGTGCTCTTCGCTCTGGCCGTTCGGCGCGAGCAGCAGGAACACGGTGTGCACCGGCCGGCCGTCGATCGCGTCGTACTCGATGCCCGACACCGAGCGGGCGACAACCAGTCCCATGCGCGTCAGCTCGTCGCTCTTGACGTGCGGGATCGCGACGCCGTTGCCGATGCCGGTGCTGCCGAGCTTCTCGCGCTCCTGCAGGCGCGCGCGCAGCGCGGGAATGCTCTTCTTGGTGAGCAGCTTCGCCTGGGCGGCCGCCGCCAGGATCTCGTCGAGTGCGGCCGGCTTGTCGGCGGCGGCGAGCGCCTCGACGACCACGGCGCGGGCGATCAACTCGGCATTCATGGG
>DATGPD010000533.1:0-3654 GCA_035305285.1 Planctomycetota bacterium | reverse complement strand
CGGTGCGCGCCGGCCGAGCAGGGTGCCGCGTCGTGCTGTGCGTCCGCGCGGCCGTCCTGTTGCTGCACGGAGCGCGCACCCGCGCGTTCCGGCGACCCGACGCTGTGCGACGTCACGTGGTGCTGCTGTCCGCAGGTCGCGGTGCCCGAACGCGCCCCGGCCAAGGTCGGCGGCGGCGAGGAGCCGCACGAGCACCCCGCCGCGCCCGCGCCGGATGCGCCGTCGTTGCCGCGCGTCGCTGCCGCTCCAGCGACGTGGCCGTGCAAGCCGATCCCGAGCAGGCCGCCGCCGGGGGCCCGGCGCAACCTGCCGCTGCTGATCTGAGCGACCGCTTCGTTCCGGTGCCGTTCCGTCGGCGCGCACCGCGCGCCTTCCCTCTTGCACGAAGCGAAGCGATGTCACGCATTCCGTTCCTCCTCCTGTTTCTCTTCACCCCGCTGAGCGCACAGCAGGAGCGCGCGCCCGCGGACCCGCCGCCGGTGTCGGTTCCGGCGTTCCCCAACTCGACCTGCCCGATCATGGGCAAGAAGGTCTCGTCGCGCCTGTTCACCGACACCGAGTACGGGCGCATCTGGATCTGCTGCAAGGGCTGCGACAAGAAGATCCTGCGCGACGTGGAGGCCGCGTACAAGACCGCCTACCCCACGACCAAGGAGGTGGCGAACGAGGTGTGCCCGGTCAGCGGCGAGAAGCTCGGCGAAGGCGCGGTCGAGGTCACCCTGCAGGGACATTCGTTCCGCGTGTGCTGCGCGCGCTGCGTGCCCGTCGCGCGCGAGCACAGCCAGGTGACGCTGGCGCGCGTGACCGACGCCAAGGTGCGCGACCTGCGCAACGCCGAGTGCCCGGTGACCGGCGAGCCGGTGGTCGCCAACGCGTTCGCGCGCGTCGGCGACACGATCGTGCGCCTGTCGTCGCCGGCGTGCGTCGCGGCACTAAAGAAGGATCCGGCGGGCCTGCTCGGCAAGGCGATCGAGATCGCCGGGCGTGCGACCCTGCCCGACCCGCGCCGCGCGGAGCCCTCCCCGGAGCGGGCGGGGGAGGAGGCCGGGGAACGCCGCGCGCGCGGCGAGGCCGGCGGGCGATGAGGCGCGCGCGTCCCGCGGCGGTCGCGTTCGCCGTGCTGCTCTGCGGTGCGTGCGAGACGGCACCCGAGCCGCCGCCGCCGCCGCCGACCCATCCCGCGAATCCCCGCGCCGAGGAGGCGCCCCGGCCTGCGCCCTCGGCGACCTTGCGGCTCGAGGGCGCCGCGCACGAAGGCGGGCGATGAGGCGGCTCGCCGGCACGGCCGTGCTGCTCGCGTCGGCCGGGTGCGCGGTCGTCGATCAGGAGGAGTCGGCCCGCGCGCTCGCGCGCGCGGTGCGCGAGCGCACCGGGGTCGAGCCAGCGGCGTGGACCGCGGAGCTGGATGCGACGACCGCGGAGGAGGTGCGCCGGCTGCTCGCCGACGGGTTGAGCGAGGACGACGCGGTGAAGATCGCGCTGGTGAACAACCGCGCGGTGTTCGCCGCCTACGAACGGCTCGGCATCGCGCGCGCCGAGCTGGTCCGCGCGGGATTGCTCGCCAACCCGGTGCTCGACGCCGACGCCGAGTTCTTCTCCGGCGGGACCGAGATCGAGGTCGGGCTGCTCCAGCCGGTGCTCGACCTGTTCCACCGCCCGCTGCGCGAGCGGTTCGCCGAGCACGAGCTGGCCGCCGCCACCGCCGCGGCGACGCGCGAGCTGGTGCACCTCGCGTTCGACGTGCGCCGCGCGCTGGTCGGCGTGCGCGCCGCCCGGCGGCTGGTCGAGCTGCAGCGCATGCTGCGCGACGTGAACGAGGGCGCGTACGAGCTGATGGCGAAGCTGCACGCCGCCGGCAACGTCACCGATCCCGAGCTGACCGCCGAGCGGATCGCGCTCGCCGAGGCGCGCCTCGACCTCGCCGCGGCCGAGCAAGCCGAGCGCGAGGCGCGCGAGCCGGTCAACGCGCTGCTGGGGTTGTGGGGCCGCGATGTCGCCTGGGAGGTGGACGGACCGCTCGGCGACGATCCGGCCGCGCTCGTCGACGAGGCGCACGTCGAAGCGCGCAGCGTCGCCGCAAGCCTCGACCTCGTCGAGCTGCGCGCGCGCATCGGCAAGAGCGCGCAGCAGGCCGGGCTCGCCGATTACGAGGGCTGGTTCCCGGCCGCGTCCGCCGGCGTCGCCGGCAAGCGCGAGCAGGGCGGCGAGGAGGGCTTCGGCCCCGCGTTGTCGATCGCCCTGCCGCTGTTCGACGCGGGCGGTGCGCGCCGGGCCGGAGCGGCCGCGGCGCTGCGCGAAAGCCTGCAGCGAGAGGTGCAGCTGGCGGTCGAGATCCGTGCGGCCGCGCGCCTGCTCCGCGACCGCTTCGTGCACGCGTGCGAGCGCCTGGCGTTCGTCACGGGCGAGCTGCTGCCGGCGCGCGCGCGCTTCGTGCGCGAGACCCTGCAGAACTACAACGCGATGCAGATCGGCGCCTTCACCGTGTTCGCCGCACGGCGCGCCGAACTGCTCGCCGAGCGCGAGCATCTCGAAGCGCTGCGCGACGCGTGGCTCGCGCGCATCGACCTGGAGGAGCTGCTCGCCGGCAGCTACGACCCGCGCGCCGCGCGGCCGCGCTGGCCGCGCCTGCGTACCGATGCCGGCATGTCCGACCGCGACCACTGATGCGCCGGCCGCGGCCGGCATGCGGAATGCGTCCCCTCCACGAAACGCCGAACTCGAGACCGACCGACATGCGTACCGATCGCCGCCGCTTCCTGCTCGCCTCCGCCGCCTCGGTCGCCGGCCTGCGCGCCACGACCGTGCACGTCCCCGAGGGCCGCTGGCTGCCGCCCGGCGAGCCCGGCGTCGACTACCGCCCGGTAGAGACGCCGAACGGCGCGACCTTGCCGTTCCGCGTGGTCGACGGGGTCAAGGTGTTCCACCTCGTCGCCGGGCCGGTCACGCACGAGTTCGCGCCGGGGCTGGTCGGCGAGTGCTTCGGCTACAACGGCCGCGTGCACGGTCCCACGATCGAGGCGGTCGAGGGCGACCGCGTGCGCATCTACGTCACCAACAAGCTCGACACCGCGACCACCGTGCACTGGCACGGGCTGCACGTGCCGAGCGGGATGGACGGGGTCGGCGGGCTGAGCCAGCGCTCGATCGAGCCGGGCGAGACGTTCCGCTACGAGTTCACCCTGCGCCAGCACGGCACGTTCATGTACCACTCGCACCACGACGAGATGACGCAGATGGCGATGGGGCTGATGGGGATGTTCGTGATCCATCCGCGAGTGCCCGCGGAGCCCCTGCCCGACCGCGACTTCGTCCTGCTGCTGAGCGAGTGGGCGATCACCCCGGGCAAGCGGCGCCCGGACCCCAATGAGATGACCGATTTCAACGTGCTGACGTTCAACGCGAAGGTCTTCCCGGCGACGGCGCCGCTGGTCGTCGCGACCGGACAGCGCGTGCGCCTGCGCTTCGGCAACCTGAGCGCGATGGACCACCACCCGATCCACCTGCACGGCTACTCGTTCCAGGTCACGGAGACCGACGGCGGCGTCATCCCGCCGTCGGCGCGCTGGCCGGAGACGACCGTGCTCGTGCCGGTCGGCAGCACGCGTACCTGCGAGTTCGTCGCCGACGTGCCCGGCGATTGGGCCATGTACTGTC
>DATGPD010000532.1:0-3609 GCA_035305285.1 Planctomycetota bacterium | reverse complement strand
CGAGGGCGCGCATGGTGCCCGCGAGGGTAGCGGGGCGAGGGGCCGGACGGTGGCGGCACGAGCGGTGCGCGAGTTCCCGCGCACGAATGCGCGACCCGCGCAGGGTCCTCGCTCCGCGTCCGGCGCCCCGGCGCCTCCTCGGGGCTGCGCTCCGGGCCGTGCGCAGGTGACGCGCATCGGCGCACGGGCGGCCGCGCCTCACTCGATCGCCCAGCCTTCGCGGTACGTGCGCGTCACGAAGGCGTTCGCCGGCGCGTGGTCGAACTGCAGCGCGGCCGAGTCCCACCGCAGGGTCGTGCCGGGGAACCGGCCGGCGACCACGCCGACGAGCACGGTCTCGCTGAGCGGGCCCGCATACGAGAACGGCGTCGACGTCGTCCCTTCCCCGCGGCACGCGTCGGTCCACTCGCAGTAGTGGTCGCCGCCGGGACGGTGCTCAAAGGCGTCGGCCACGACCTCGCCGTCGCGCCACACGGTCGGCATCGCCCAGTGCGGCAGGAGCATCACGCCCTCCGTGCCCAGCAGGAGCGAGCCGCCGGCGGGAAGCTGCAGGTCGGCGGGAAGTCCCGCACCGGAGACGTCGGGCCGAGCCGCGCCGTCGGTCCAGCGCACCGTGACCGCCCCGTCGGTGAACGCGGTGCCGGCGAACTCGTAGCGCACGTCGCCGTCGGGCGCGAAGGTCTCGGCGCGGTGCGCCGGCCCGTGCGAGCGCACCGCGACCGGCGCGCCGAGGTCGAGCGCGCTGCACACCGGGTCGAGGATGTGGCAACCCATGTCGCCGAGCGTGCCGGTACCGAAGTCGGTCCAGCCGCGCCACTGCGCGGGATGGTAGAGGCCGTGCACGAACGACCGCGCGGGCGCGACGCCGAGCCACAGGTCCCATGCGAGCGAGTCCGGGACCTCGTCCGTGCGCTCGGGTCGGCCCTCGGCCGGACCCGCCCACGACTTGCCCACCCACGAATGCACCGCGCGCACCTTGCCGATCACGCCGCCGCGCAGCGCGGCGACCGCGGTGCGGTACGCCGGGTGGGCGTGGATCTGGATGCCCATCTGAGTCACGACCTTCTCGCGCGCGGCCACCTCGGCCATGCGCCGGCACTCGTGCAGCGAGTGCGCGAGCGGCTTCTGGCAGTAGACGTGCTTGCCTCGGCGCATCGCGGCGAGCGCGACCGCTGCGTGCATGTGGTCGGGAGTCGACACGACGACCGCGTCGACGTCGCGTTCCATCGCGTCGAGCATGCGGCGGTAGTCGCGGAACGTGCGCGCGTCGGGGTGCTCGGCGGCCGCCTTGCCGAGGAACGCCTCGTCAACGTCGCACAGCGCCACGATGCGCACGTTCTTGCCGCGCCGCACGCCGTGCAGGTCGGCGTGGCCCATGTTGCCCACGCCGACGCAGGCGACGTTGAGGGTCTCGGCCGGACTGGACGACCACGCACGCGGCGCGAACAGCGGCGCGGCCGCGAACGCGGCCGAGGTCTTGAAGAACGAACGACGCGACGAGAGGGCACGCACGACCCGCGCGAGCGTAGCCGCCGGCCCGCCGCCGCCGTGTGCGGGCACCGGTTTTGCCCCGCGCCCGCGGCCCGCGGGCATCATGGCGGGGCCGAGGACCACGCCGTGACCGCCCCCCGCGATGCCTGCGAACCCCGCGCGCAGCCGGCGCCGGGCCGCAGCGTGTTCGCGGTGGTGATCGGCCCGTCGGCCTCGGGCAAGACGACGGTCGGCAGGCTGCTCGCGGAGCGGCTCGGCTGGCCGTTCGTCGACGCCGACGACCTGCACCCGCAGGGCAACCGCGAGCGCATGCGGCGCGGCCAGCCGCTGGACGACGAGCACCGCCGGCCGTGGCTCGACGCCGTGCACGCCGAGCTGCGCCGGTTCGCGGCGTCCGGGCAGAGCGCAGTCGTTTCGTGCTCGGCGCTGAAGCGCAGCTACCGCGCCCGCATCCGCGGCGACCTCGACGGCGTGCGCTTCTTCCACCTCGTCGCGCCGCGCGCGACGCTGGCCGAGCGCATCACACGCCGCGAGGGGCACTTCTTCCCCCCGTCGCTGCTCGACAGCCAGCTCGCCATCGTCGAGCGTGGTGACGACGCCATGGAAGTCGACGGCACGAAGGCGCCGGAAGAGATCGTCACGGCCATCCGGGAAGCGCTGCGGAGGTGAGGCGCGCCGGTGCGCGGCCGCCGAAGGGCACGCGGAGCGGCCGTCCGCCACCATCCCCCTGGGGAACACGCGACCACACCGCCTCCGCGCGTGCCGTCCCCTCCCTGCGGGCGCCCCGCTTGGGCGGGTCGCGCGACGCTCTATCGTCCTGGGCAATGCCCGAGGATGGTCCGCGAGTCGATCGTGGCCCGATGCCGCGGCGCTGGCTGCCGAACGCGATCACCGTTGCGCGCATCGTGCTCGTGCCGGTGTGGGGCGTGCTCGCCGAGCTGAGCCGCCGGGGCTTCGACGTCGCGACTCCCGAGCCGTACCGGAGCTGGTCGGCCGCCGTCCTCCTCGCGATCGGCGTCTCCGACCTCGCCGACGGCTGGCTGGCGCGCCGCTTCGGCCTCGCGACCCGCACCGGCGCCACGCTCGACGCGATCGCGGACAAGCTGGCGCAGGTCTGCCTGCTGACCTTCTTCACCCTGCGCGGCGCGCCCGCGTACACCGCGATCCCGCTCTGGTTCCTCGTGCTCGTGTTCGCGCGCGACGTGCTGCTGCTCGCGGGCTACGTCGCCCTCAAGCGCCGGCGCGGCACCGTGCGCGTGGTGCACCGCGCGCACGGCAAGGCGAGCAGCGTGGTGCTCTTCGGCCTGCTGGTCTGGATCAACCTGGGCGGCGGACCGGATCCGGTCACGTGGGTGGTGCCGGGCGTCGCCGTGCTCGTGGCGTTGAGCACGTTCGCCTACCTGCGCGAGGGGTGGCGGCAGGCGAGAACGCCGCCGTCGGCCGTCGCGCGCTGACGGTGCGCGCGGCGCGTCGCGCCCGCTACCCGTCCCCCACCACGCGCCACTCGTGGATGCCGGCCGATAGGTTCGGCTTGCACTGCACCTCCAGGCGCAGCGCGCGCGTGCGCACGGGAGTCCACTCGACCTCGACGAAGGTGCCGGCCTCGGTCGGATAGCCGCCCCGCGCGTCGACCGGCTTCCACTCCTCGCCGTCGCGCCACAACACGCACCACGAGGCAGGCACGTCGCACGCGCCGCGCGGCACGTCGCGGAACCAGTAGACCTGGCAGCCGCGCACGGTCGTCTCCTCGTCGAACTCGTACTGCACCCACTCGGTGCCGCCGAGGCGGTTCCACCAGTGGAAGTGGGGCCGCGTCGTGTCGCCCGGCGCGGTGACGTCGAGCTGGTCGGCGAGCGCGTCGACCAGATGGCCGTTGTGCGACGCCGACCGCTTCGCCCGCCAGGCGAGCGTGGCGCCCGGCGCAGGGTCGGCGACCTCCGGACCGGTGGCGAGCCACACCGCCATCGGCGTGCGTCCGCGGTGCGCCCAGAGGTGGTACGGGATGGCGGTGAACCGCACCTTGCCGGCCGGTTCGCGGCTCCGACCGTCCGCGGTGCGGCGCACGCTTTCCGCCTCGCCCTCGATGACGGTGATCCCGCCCAGCAGGTCGGGCCGGTG
>DATGPD010000531.1:0-7615 GCA_035305285.1 Planctomycetota bacterium | reverse complement strand
TTGCCGAGCGACAGGCTGTTGAGCTTCTGGAAGATGTCTTCGAGCTCGGGCTCGAGGGTGATGGCAGCTTCAGACATGAGAACCTCCGGAGGAATGGATCTTGTTCGTAGGGTTGGCGGGACGGACCGGGATCAGGCGGGCGCCGGGCCCTCCTTGTCGACTCTGGCTTGCACACAGCGCGCGAGGCCGCCGGCGACGCCGGCGAGCGCGACGGCGAGACCGCGCATCGGCGCGGCGATCGCGCCGGCGAGCTGTGCCTGGACGGTCTTGCGGTCGGGCATGTCGGCGACCACCGCGGCGCGGTCGCGACCGATGACCTCGCCCTCGATCACCGCACCGATGACCGACAGTGGCGGGTCCTTGATGCGCTGCTTGCGGTAGTGCTCGCGCAGCAGCTTGGCCGCCTCGATCGCGCGCTCCTGCGGCGCGAACACCACGCCGCACTGGCCCTTGAGCGTGTCACCGAGGTCGAACCGATGCTCGGCGAACGCGACGCGCGCCAGGCGGTTCTTGACCACGCGGTAGCGGAGCCCGGCCTTGCGGAACTCGCGCCGGATCTCCTCGGCCTGCGCGACGGTCATCTTCTTCATGCCGACCAGCAGGCAGGAGCCGGCCTTGGCGAGCTCGCCCTTGAGCTCGGACACCAGCATCTCGTTGATGGCATTCACCATGGCTCGTCTCCTCAGCTCAGATCGACGTAGACGCTGGGGCTCATCGTCGTCGACACCGCGACGCGGCGAATGAACGTGCCCTTGGCCTGCGTGGGACGCAGCGTCTTCAGGTGCTCGACGAACGCACGCAGGTTGGCGGCGAGGTCCTCGACCGAGAACGAGCGCCGGCCGATCGCGGCGTGCACGTTGGCGCCGGCATCGGTGCGGAACTCGATCTTGCCGGCCTTGAACTCGCGCACGGCCTTGCCGACGTCGGGCGTGACCGTGCCGGCCTTGGGCGACGGCATCTTGCCCTGCGGACCGAGCACTTTGCCGAGCTTGCCGACGTACTTCATCATGTCGGGCGAGGCGATCGTCATGTCGAAGTCGGTGAACCCGCCCTCGATGCGGTCGGCCAGATCCTTGCCGCCGACGTAGTCGGCGCCCGCGGCCTCGGCCTCCTTCGCCTTCTCGCCCTCGGCGAAGACCGCGATCTTCACCGTCTTGCCGATGCCCTTCGGCAGGCTGACCGAGCCGCGCACGAGCTGGTCGGTCTTCTTCGGGTCGATGCCGATCCGCACGGCGACCTCGACCGCCTCCTCGAACTTGGCACCCTGTAGCGACTTCAGCAGCTTCAGGCCCTCCTCGGGCGAGTAGAGCCGGCTGCGGTCGATCTTCGCCGCGGCATCGCGGTAGCGCCGGCTCGGCTTCGCCGGCGGCCGGTTGCTGCGCCGCTTCTTCTCAGCCTGCGGGGTCGGGGCCTCGGTGGTCGGCTTGGTGTCCGCCATGATCAGTCCTCCACCTTGATGCCGCAGGATCGCGCGGTGCCCTCGACCATGCGCATCGCGGCCTCGATGCTGCCGGCGTTGAGGTCGGCGGCCTTCATCTCCGCGATCTCGCGCACCTGCGCGCGCGTCACCGTGCCCGCGACCTGGCTCCCGGGCGCGGCGGCAGCGGTCGCGATCTTGGCGGCGCGCTTGAGCAGCACCGACGCCGGCGGCGACTTGAGGACGAACGAGAACGTGCGGTCCTTGTAGACCGTGATCACCACGGGGATGATCAGGCCGGCCTTGTCGCGCGTCTTGTCGTTGAAGTCCTTGACGAACTGCCCGATGTTGACGCCGTGCTGGCCCAACGCGGGCCCCACGGGCGGCGCCGGCGTCGCTTGCCCGCCGGGGCACTGCAGCTTGACGATTGCACTGATTTCCTTGGCCATGTCGATCTCCTAGTGGTCCGGGCGGAGCCGCGGCACGGCTCCTCCCACTGCGGGAGACAATCGGCGCGCGAGAGGGAAAGCGTCAGATCGCTTCCACCTCCCAGTAGCCGACGGTCATGGGCGTCGCACGCCCGAAGATGTTGACCGCGACCTCGAGGGTGCCCTTGTCCGGGTGCACCTCCTCCACGGTCGCGTCCATGTTCTCGAAGGGGCCTTCCTTGATCTTCACGCGGTCGCCCTTGGCGAAGTTGATCGCCATCTTGGGCTGCTCCTTCGAGGCGTCCATCCGGCCGAGCACCGCCTCGACGTCCTCCGGACGCGCCGGCGACGGCTGGGTGCGCGAGCCGACGAAGTCCCCGAAGCCCGGGGTCTCGCGCAGCACGAACCAGACCTCGTCGCTCAGGTCCATCTGGACCATGAGGTAGCCCGGGTAGAGCTTCTTGCGCTGGATCTTCTTCTTGCCGCCGCGCACCTCGGCGACGGTCTCGACCGGCACGATGATCTGCGGGACCTTGTCCTCGAGGCCGGCCTGCTTGATCCGCAGCAGCATGTTGGAGCGGATCTTGTCCTCGCGCCCGACCTGCACGCGCAGGAAGTACCAGTCGAGAGCCATGCTCAGTTCGCTCCGAGCAGGCGCTGGATCCCCATGGTGAGGATCAGGTCCGTGGTGAACAGGAAGGCGAGCAGCACGATGACCGTCACCGCCACGGCGATCGTGCCGGCCCAGGTCTCCTTGGCCGTGGGCCAGGTGACCTTGCGCAGCTCCTCCTCGGTCTCGATCAGCAGGTCGGCGACCTTCGGCTTGTTGAGCCAGCGGTAGATCGCGAACCCCGCCACGGCGAGCAGCAGCAGCGCGAGCGCCTCGCCGATTCCGAACTTGCCGAGCAGCGGGAACTGGGTGATCCACGGCTTCTGGCCGAACCAGCCGTCGACGACGTAGACGAACCCACCCAGGCAGCCGTAGGCGGTGAGGGCGAACAGAGCCCAGAACGCCGCCATGCGCGCGTACCGGCCTTGATCTTTTCTGTATGCCACGGCGGGAAGGGACGACTCGGGAGGTTGGCAGGCCAGCAAGGACTTGAACCCTGAACCCCCTGATTTGGAATCAGGTGCTCTACCAGTTGAGCTACTGGCCTCGATGCCCCGCGCGCTCGCGCCCGCGGGGCGACTCGTTCATGCGATGATCTTGGTGACGCGACCGGCGCCGACGGTGCGGCCACCCTCGCGGATGGCGAACCGCTGGTGCTCGTCCATCGCGATCGGGGTGATCAGCTCCACCTCGATCTCGACGTTGTCGCCCGGCAT
Source organism: Planctomycetota bacterium (assembly GCA_035305285.1). GTDB lineage: Bacteria > Planctomycetota > UBA1135 > UBA1135 > UBA2386 > DATGPD01. The sequence goes on along the minus strand of DATGPD010000531.1, from coordinate 4,444 downwards.
GCACATCTCCGCGCCGATCAGCTTCGCGGTGCCGGTGACGTCGGTCGTGCGGAAGTAGAACTGCGGACGGTAGCCGCTGAAGAACGGCGTGGTCCGGCCGCCCTCCTCCTTGCTGAGCGCGTAGACCTGCGCCACGAACTTGGTGTGCGGCGTGATGCTCTTCGGAGCAGCCAGCACCATGCCGCGGTGCAGCTCCTCCTTCTTGATGCCGCGCAGCAGCAGCCCGGCGTTGTCGCCGGCGATGCCCTCCTGCAGCGACTTGTTGAACATCTCGACGCCGGTGACCGTGGTCTGCCGGGTCTCCTTGATTCCGACGATCTCGACGGTGTCGCCGACCTTGACCTTGCCGCGCTCGATGCGGCCGGTGCCGACCGTGCCGCGGCCTTCGATCGAGAACACGTCCTCGATCGGCATCAGGAACGGCTTGTCGACCTCGCGGACCGGAGTCGGGATGAACTCATCGATCGCGTTCAGCAGGTCGAAGATGCACTTGCTGTCCGGGTTGTTCGGCCCCGGATCCTTGGTCGTGAGCGCCTTGTACGACGCGCCGCGGATGATCGGGGTCTTGTCGCCCGGGTACTCGTACTTGTTCAGCAGGTCGCGGATCTCGACCTCGACCAGCTCCAGCAGCTCCGGATCGTCGACCAGGTCGACCTTGTTCAGGTAGACCACGATCGCCGGCACGCCGACCTGCCGCGCGAGCAGGATGTGCTCCTTGGTCTGCGGCATGGGGCCGTCGTCCGCGGCGACCACCAGGATCGCGCCGTCCATCTGGGCGGCACCGGTGATCATGTTCTTCACGTAGTCGGCGTGCCCGGGGCAGTCGACGTGGGCGTAGTGCCGCTTCTCGGTGCTGTACTCCACGTGCGCGGAGTGGATCGTGACCACCCGGGTGTCGTCACGCACCGTGCCGCCCTTGGCGATGTCCGCGTACGACTTGCCCTTCGCCATGCCCATGGGCTCGAGTGTGCGGACGATCGCCGCGGTGGTGGTGGTCTTTCCGTGCGCCACGTGACCGATCGTGCCGACGTTCACGTGGGGCTTGTCTCTCTTGAATTCTTCCTTGGCCATGTGAGTGGGACTCCGTCAGCCGCGTGGCGATTCGTACGTGGAGTTCGATGATGCCGGGTTGGAGCTGCTGACGGGACTTGAACCCATGACCTCCTCCTTACCAAGGAGGTGCTCTACCGACTGAGCTACAGCAGCGTGTGGGTTGAGGAACGAGAAGGCAAAGAACGTCTGGAGCGGGTGAAGGGAATCGAACCCTCGTGTCCAGCTTGGAAGGCTGGCGCTCTACCATTGAGCTACACCCGCGGAGCTGTCGCGATCGTCGTCCGCGCTTCCTGGCGACCGGGCGGTCGGCCAGGCATCGTGGTGGGCAGAGCAGGATTCGAACCTGCGAAGGCTGAGCCACCAGATTTACAGTCTGGCCCGTTTGGCCGCTTCGGTATCTGCCCAGAACGGACGCGGAGGAAGATCGGCCTCCCGCCGAAGCGAGCCGGTGCTAGCGCATGCTCCCGGAGGCGAGCGGGTCGCCGCCAGCGGCCGCTCGGGCTGAGCTAGCGGCGGGACTTGAACCCGCAACCTCCAGATTACAAATCAGGTGCTCTGCCAGTTGAGCTACGCTAGCGCCGGCAGACCTCGTCGGAAGGAGGGGCGGAAGATAGCTAGGCCCCCATGCTCGTCAAGGTTCGAGCGGCGCCTTTTTTGCATCCGGTTGGGAGGCATCGGGCGGCCGCCCGAGCGCCGCGGCGCGTTCGGCGAGCGCGGCGCAGCGCGCGACGAACTCGTCGACGGTCTCGCCGCCCGCGCGGGCGAGGTAGGCGTCGGCGAGCACGAGCGCGACCATCGCCTCGGCGATCACCGCGGCTGCCGGCACCGCGCACACGTCCGCGCGCTCGTAGGCGGAAGCCGTGGCTATACCTGAAGCAAGGTCGACACTCGCGAGCGGCGCGCGCAGCGTGGAGATCGGCTTCATCGCGGCACGGACGACGAGCGGCGCACCGTCGGTCATCCCCCCTTCCAGCCCGCCCGCGCAGTTGGTGGCGCGCCGGAGTCCGGCCGGACCGGGCTCGATCACGTCGTGCACCTGCGACCCGCGCAGCGCGGCGGCGGCGAAGCCGAGCCCGATCTCGACGCCCTTGATCGCCTGGATCGACATGAGCGCGCCGGCGAGCCGCGCGTCCAGGCGCTCGCTCCACTGGAGGTGGCTGCCGAGCCCGGGGAGCACGCCGGTCGCGTGCACTTCGACGACCCCGCCGACCGTGTCGCCCGCGGCCGCCGCCGCCTGGACACAGGCGAGCATCGCGGCCTCCGCGTCGGGGGCCAGCGTGTAGAGGCGGCTCGCGTCGCGGCGCGCGCGCAGCTCGTCGAGTCGCTCCAGATCCCCGGCGCCGGGCAGCTCGGGGGCGAGGGTCGCGGTCGCGACCCGGCGGACGAAGCCGAACACGCGGCAGCCGACCGCCGCGAGGAGCTGGGCGGCGACCGCGCCTGCCGCCACGCGCCCCGCGGTCTCGCGCGCCGAGGCACGCTCGAGCGTGGCACGGATGTCGTGGTCGCCGTAGCGGTAGCACCCGGCGAGGTCGGCGTGCCCGGGACGCGGACTCGCGAGCTGCGGCAGGGTGTCGATCGTCGCGTCGCGGTTGCGCACGAGCAGGGCGAGCGGCGAACCGATCGTCGTGCCGCGCCGCACGCCGGCGAGCACCTCGACGCGGTCCTGCTCGATGCGCTGCCGGCCGCCGCGCCCGGCCCCGCCCTGGCGCAGGGCGAGCATGCGGTCGATCGCGCCGACGTCCAGCGGCAGGCCGCGCGGCAGGCCCTCGAGGATCGCGACGATTCCCGGGCCGTGCGACTCGCCCGCGGTGCGGAACGACAGGCGCGAAAGCCAGTCACCCATCGCTCGACGCGGCGAGCGAGGCGGCTCGCGCGCCGGCGTGCTGCTGCGCGATCGCGCAGGCCTGCCGGGCGAACTCGATCACGTCGAACGGCTTGATCATCACGCGGCACACGTGCGGCGACGCCTGCAGGCGCGCGACGGTCGCGTCCTCGACGAACCCGGTCACGATGACCACCGGCGGCGGCGAACGCAGTCCGGGCAGCGCCTGCACGACGCCCTCGCCGTCGACGTTCGGCATGTCGAGGTCGCACACCAGCAGGTCGACGTCGCCCTCGCGCAGGCGGTCGATGGCCGCGCCGCCGTCGGCGACCACCTCGACGCGCGCGCCGTGCAGGTGCAGGACCTCGGCGAGCATGGCACTGACGTCGGGATCGTTGTCGGCGACGAGGACGAGCGGAGCTTGCGACATGGCGGCGCGGACCCGGCGCGGAGCGAACCCTCGGCGCCGGCCGGGAGGTGACGGCGCGCCCGGGGGGAGCGCGCGCTTCGGCGCCGAACATCCGGCCAGGGGCCGGCGTTTGCAACCGCACTCCGGCGGAACCGCGCGAATCCCCCGCCCGGGCACGGCACGCCCGCTCAGCGCTCGTCGAGCGGCTGCAGCCAGCTCACCTCCTCGAACGGCAGCTCGAGGCGCATCGCGCCGACCTCGACCGACAGCATCTCGCGCACGCGGTCGATCTTCTTCACCGTGCAGCGCCGGCGGAGCTGCGGCACGTAGACGACGTCGTCCTTGCGCAGGCCGCCGACGAACGCCATGCGGCGGCGGTGCAGGGTGGTGCCCTTGAACAGGCCGGACAGCGCGTCGAGCAGGCGCCGGGCCTTGCCGGCCCACGGCTGCGGTGCGTTGGCGAACTCCTTGAGCGGCTGCTCGAGGAGCTGACGCGCGGCGCGCAACTCTTCGTCGAGCATCTGCGCCGCCTCCTCCTCCATCCACGCGCCGCGCATCTGGGCGTCGTTCAGCTTGGCGAGCGCCTGGCGCTCGGTCTCCTCCGCGCGCCGGACCAGTTCGCTGCTCCGCCGGCGCTCGGCTTCGGCCTGCTGGCGCGCCTCGACGACCTGCTCGACCACCTCCTCGACGGCGCGCGAGCGCGTGCCGAGGACGGCGCGGGCGCGCGCGACGACGTCCTCCGGCATGCCGACGCCGGCGGCGATGTCGAGTGCGTGGCTCGCGCCCGGCACGCCGACGACCAGCCGGTACAGGGGCCGCAGGCTGTGGCGGTCGAACGCCATCGAGCCGTTCTCCGCGCCGCGGTGCTCGTAGGCGAAGTCCTTGAGCCGGCCGAGGTGGGTCGTGACCACCGCGAACGCGCCGCGCGCGGCGAGCGCCTCGAGCACCGCGTAGCCGAGCGCGCCGCCCTCCTCGGGATCGGTGCCCGCGCCCAGTTCGTCGAGCAGCACCAGCGAGTCGCGGTCGGCCTCGCGCAGGCAACGCGCGATCCGCTTCACGTGCCCGGAGAACGTCGACAGGTTCTGCTGGATCGCCTGCTCGTCGCCGATGTCGACGAACACCCCCGACAGGAACGGCACCTGCGTCCCGGGTGCCGCGGG
>DATGPD010000530.1:0-2550 GCA_035305285.1 Planctomycetota bacterium | reverse complement strand
TTCACCCATGCGATGCGCCGAGGAGGGCGCGGCGGAGGATAGCAGAGCGCGGTCGGCGGCAGGCAACCCCGCGCCGTACGGGCCGCACGCCGGCCTGCCGGACCGGTCCGTCCGGGAGCGCGGCGCCCGGGACGCGCCGCGCGTGGTCGCCGCCGCCGGCGGACGACCGGAACGCGAGGGCTTGCCCCGGCGCGCGCCTGCCTCCTCCGTCCCGCGCGCGCGGCTCGCCGATCCGGGACGGATCGCGGTGCCGTCGTCGAAGGCGCGTCCACGCCCGAAGTCGCCGTGCGGCTCGCCGCGTCGCGCATGCGCGCTCTCACCCGGGCCGTCGACCGTCGCACGCGCCCGCGAAGTCCCGGTGCCTGCACGACGAAGGCGGCGCCCGCGCCGAGCTGCAGGGATCGACGCATCCGCCGGCGTAGTCGCTGGCGCGCGCGCCGCGTGCGTTCCTAGGATGAACCGATGCCGCATGTCGATCTGATCCTGACCCTGACCCTCGGCTTCGCCGCCGCGCTCGTCGCCGGCTACGCGACGCAGCGGATCGGGATCTCACCGATCGTCGGCTACCTCATCGCCGGCATCGCGATCGGCCCGCACACCCCCGGGGTCATGGCCGACCGCGAACTCGCCGAGCAGCTCGCGGAGGTCGGCGTCATCCTCCTGATGTTCGGCGTCGGCCTGCAGTTCCACGTCGAGGAGCTGCTCGCCGTGCGGCGGGTCGCGATCCCCGGCGCCCTCGGGCAGAGCGCGGCCGCCACCGTGCTCGGCACGCTGGTCGGCTGGTGGCTCGGCCACGGCTGGGCGGCCGGCATCGTGTTCGGCCTCGCGATCTCGGTCGCGAGCACCGTGGTCCTCGTGCGCGTGCTCGCCGACCACAACCAGCTCCACACGCGCACGGGCCACATCGCGATCGGCTGGCTCGTGGTGGAGGACGTGTTCACTGTCGCGGTCCTGGTCGCGCTGCCCGCGGTCCTGAACGGCGGCGGTGGCGCCGCCGGGCTCGTCTCCCAGCTCGGGATCGCCGCCCTCAAGCTCGGCGCGGTCGTCCTGCTCACCTTCCTGCTGGGTCAGCGGGCGATCCCGTGGCTGCTCAGCAAGATCGCCGAGACCCGCTCGCGTGAGCTGTTCACCCTCACCGTCCTGGTCGTCGCGCTCGGCATCGCGGTCGGTTCGGCGGTCTGGTTCGGGGTGTCGATGGCGCTCGGCGCGTTCCTCGCGGGCATGGTCGTCGGCCGCTCGGAGTTCAGCCTCCGCGCGGCGACCGAGGCGTTGCCGATGCGCGACGCGTTCGCGGTCCTGTTCTTCGTGTCGGTCGGCATGCTCTTCGACCCGCGCCAGGTGCTCGCCGTGCCGCTGCCGTTCATGCTGACCGCGGCGGTCGTCATGCTCGGCAAGCCCCTGGCTGCGCTCCTGATCGTGCGCCGGCTCGGCTATCCGCTGCGCACCGGGCTCGCGGTCGCCGTCGTGCTCGGGCAGGTCGGCGAGTTCTCGTTCATCCTCGCCGGGCTCGGCCACTCGCTGGGCGTGCTGCCGGCCGAGCTGCGCGACGCCGTGGTCGCGACCGCGCTCGTGTCGATCGCGGTCAACCCGCTCGCGTTCCGCACGGTCAACCCGATCGAGCGCTGGGCGCAGCGCCACCCGCGCCTGTGGGCGTGGCTCTCGCCGCGGCTACAGCAGGACGCGGCAGCGACCGACGCGCAGGAGGAGCACGGTCGGGAACGGCCCTGGCACGCGATCATCGTCGGCTACGGCCCGGTCGGGCAGACGGTCAACCGCCTGCTGCACGAGAACGGCATCGGCACGACGATCGTCGACCTCAACCTGGACGTGGTGCGCCGGCTGCGCGAGCAAGGCATCGCCGCGGTGTACGGCGACGCGACGCACGCGGACACGCTGCGCGAGGCCGGGATCGAGCAGGCGCAGGGACTGATCCTCAGCGCCGCGGGGCTGCACTCGGCCCCCGAGATCATCCGCCTCGCGCGGCAGTTGAACCCGCACATCCGGATCCTGGCGCGCGCCGCCTACGTGCGTGAACAGGGCGAGCTGCGCGCGGCCGGTGCGCACGCGGTGTACTCCGGCGAAGGCGAGGTGGCGCTCGCGTTCACCGAACTGATGCTGCGCTCGCTCGGGGCGACCGCCGAGCAGATCGACCGCGAGCGCGAACGCGTGCGCGCCGAGCTGGACGCGGAGCTGCCGAAGGCGGGCATCTCGCTGACCGCGACCTCGCCGCGCGACTCCGTCGAGCCGATCGGCCAGGGCGAGCGCTGAAGGCGCCGTCGCCGCCGCCCGGTGCGATGCCGGTGCGGCGTTCCGACGGCCGGGTGCGCCGCGCGCCGGACCGCCCCACGGCATGCGACGTGCTGCGCTCCCCCGCGTGCCGCCACGCGTGCGCGCCCGGACTGCTAACCTTGCGCCCTCCCTGCCTGCCAGGTCTTCCCGCGTCCGATGTCCATGCTCTCTCGTCCTGCCTTCGCCGTCCTCCTCGGCATCAGCCTCCCCCACGTCCTTCCGGCCCAGCTCGGCGAACCGACCGGCGTGGAGTTCGACGCG
>DATGPD010000529.1:0-2125 GCA_035305285.1 Planctomycetota bacterium | reverse complement strand
GCGTGCAGTCGCGTTCGGCATCCGCTCCGCTGCCCGCTCCCACGAGTTGAGGCGCCGCGCGAGCGACTTCATGGTCCCGTCGAGCCTGTCGAGCGTGGCCTCTTGGCGCCTGATCTGCTTGGCGTACACCGCGTCCCCGGCATAGGTGCCGAGCGAGGCCTGCGCGTTCCCGCGCTGGTTGTACAGCCGCGACAACTGCCGCACCTCGGCACGCGACATGCCGGCAAGCTCCTGGGCTGTGGCGAGGTCGCCCGACGCGGCCAACGCAGCCATCAGGCCCTTCCCGAGCCCCTGAGTGCCCGCCAGGGCGCGCCGCATCGCCTGCGCGTCGTTCCGATCAGCCTCGAGCTGCAACCGCAGCCCAGCCACGCCCTGCCCGAAGATGTCGTTGTCGAACGAGCCCGCCGCAGCCGACACCAGCGAATCGCGGTCAGCGCGCAGGCTGTCCAGCCTGGCCTCGCGTCGCTCGACCCGCTTGTCCAGCCGGTTCCACGCCTTCGCCAGCCGCTCGGAGTGCTTCTGCGCCACCTCCAGCGCGCGCGTGTTGCCGCCCAGCGCCTTCCGCGACTCGGCGAACTCGCGACGCACATCGCGGGCCGACATGCCGCCACCCAAGTCGAACGCGCGGCGGGCAGCGCGGTCGAGGGTGCCGCCGTTGGCGAAGCCGGGAGCCGACCGGGCAGCCGCCCGCAGCTCCTCGACCACCCCGTGCCCACCCAGGCCGCGCACCTCACGCGCCGACAGCACATGCTCGTTGTTCGACAGTCGTGCCAGGATCGAGTCCGACGTCTCCGAGCCGGGGCCGAAGATCGGGCCACCCGACGCGCGAGCGACCGCCCCCCGGCCCTGCGTGTCCGCGATGACGCGGGTGCCGATCGAGATCATGCGGCCCGACGACGACCGGATGAACGACTCCAACTGCGCCGACGCCGACGCCGTGTTGACCGTGACGCTCACGTTCCGCGGCTTGATCTCCAACAGCCGGCGGGCCAGCTTGCGCGCCTTCTCCTCGGACATGCCCATCGAGGTCGCCATCTCGATGAAGCGCTGCCGCGCCTCCCTGGCCGAACCCTGCGCGTTCTTCTGCCGATCCGACAGGTCGTTCCACGACGCCGCCAGGTCGGTGAGGGCGCGCATGTTGTCGCGGCCCGCCTCGGTGTTCAGGTCGAGTGTGGCGCCGTTGTCCTCGAGTGCCTTGCGGGCATCGTCGATCGCGGCCCGGTAGTTCACCTCGGCATTGACCGCGCGGATCGCCTCCGAGCGCTTGGCGCGCATCGCGTCCAAGGCGTCCTGGATCGCTTCCGCCTCGTCGCGGTGCGCGTCGGCGGACTTCTTCGTCGTCCGCTCCACGCTGGCGAGCGCGTCGTCGTAGTTCTTGAGCAGCGGCAGCATCAGCTCGAGCTGCGCGCGGGTCAGGTAGCCCTGCTCGACCAGAGACTCCAGTGCGGCAGCGGCAGCCGCCGGGCCTTCCTGTAGCGCGATGTCCGCCAGCGCCTTGTCGAGCAGCTCGACCTCTGCGGTCGCCTCGCGCAGCGACCTCGCGCGGGTGTCGCCAGGAAGCAGCGCATCAAAGAAGGCCGAGATGCCGTCATCCCAGCGCCCGTCCACAATCCGGGCGACACTCTCCGCGAGACTGTCGAACTCCTGCGCCAGGCCAGCCGCCGAGAATCCCTTCGGGACGCTCGCCATGTCGATCAACTGGCCCGCGAGGGATTCGAGGCCCGGCAGCGTCTCGTCGATCTTCCGGTTGAGCGCGTCGAGTCCGGCGAACGCAACCGAGAGGGCAGTGAAGCCGGCGGCGGCGATGCCGATCCCCTTGAGCGCCGTGCCGACCTTGCCCGCTGCTGCCGCGGTGCGGGGCATGTCGGTCGCGAGTTGGGCGAGCGCGGCGCGGGTCTCGATGATCCGCGGCAGCGCCAGCAGGAACGCGCCGCCGACCAGCGACGCGACGCCGGAGAATCCCACCAGTGCCGTCGTGCCCGCCTTGACGGGTCCGGGGAGGTCCTGGAAGGCGCGCATCAGGTCAGCGGCCTGGTTGCCCAGGTCGATCAGGATTCCGCCGCCGTCCGGGGACACCAGCGGAGAGGCGATCTCCGAAGCGAAGTCGCGCCACGCCGCCTTGACC
>DATGPD010000528.1:0-6478 GCA_035305285.1 Planctomycetota bacterium | reverse complement strand
GCGCGTCTCGCGCGGCAGCTCGGTTGCCATGACCCTCCCTCCCCGCTCCGACACGTTCGCTTCCCGCCACATCGGCCCCAGTGCCGACGAGCAGCGGCAGATGCTCGCCGCGCTCGGCTGCGACAGCCTCGAACAACTGATCGACAGGACCGTGCCGCAGAACATCCGGCTGGCGCGCCCGCTGCAGCTGCCGCCGCCGCGCGGCGAGCAGGAAGTGCTCGCCGACCTGCGCGCGCTCGCCGCGCGCAACCAGGTGTTCCGCTCGTACCTCGGGATGGGCTACCACGACTGCCACACCCCGCCGGTGATCCAGCGCAACATCCTGGAGAACCCCGGGTGGTACACGGCCTACACGCCGTACCAGGCGGAGATCAGCCAGGGACGCATGGAGGCGCTCCTCAACTTCCAGACGATGGTGCGCGACCTGTGCGGGATGGAGATGAGCAATGCGTCGCTGCTCGACGAGGCGACCGCGGCGGCCGAGGCGATGACGATGTGCCAGCGCGTGCTCGGCCGGAAGGGCGAGGGGCGCAACGTGTTCGTGGTCGCGGCGGAGTGCCATCCGCAGACCATCGCGGTCGTGCAGACGCGCGCCGAGCCCCTCGGCATCGAGGTCGCGGTGGTGGGCACCGAGCAGATGCGGTTCGATGCGCGCGTGTTCGGGGTGCTGCTGCAGAACCCCGGGACCGACGGCGTGGTGCGCGACCTGACCCGGGTGATCGCGGCGGCGCACGATGCCGGCGCGCTCGCCTGCGTGGCGACCGACCTGCTGGCGCTCACGATCATGCGCTCGCCCGGCGAGATGGACGCCGACATCGCGATCGGCAACAGCCAGCGGTTCGGCGTGCCGATGGGCTACGGCGGCCCGCACGCGGCGTTCCTCGCCGCGCGCGAGCAGTTCGCCCGGCAGATGCCCGGACGGATCATCGGCGTCACCAAGGACGCGCACGAGCGGCTCGCGCTGCGCATGGCGCTGCAGACGCGGGAGCAGCACATCCGGCGCGAGAAGGCGACGAGCAACATCTGCACCGCGCAGGTGCTGCTCGCGGTCATGGCCGGGATGTACGCCGTGTACCACGGCCCGGAGGGCCTGGAGCGGATCGCGCGGCGGACGCACGCGATGGCCGCGGCGCTCGCGACCGCGCTGCAGGACGCGGGCTGCACCGTGCGCGCACCGTTCTTCGACACGTTGCGCGTCGAGCCGAAGGGCCGCGGCGCGCGCGAGGTCATCGAGGCCGCCGGCGCGCGCGGGATCAACCTGCGCGACTTCGGCGACGGGACGGTCGGCGTGGCGTTCGACGAGACGGTGAACGAGGACGACGTGCGCGACGTCGCGGCGTGCTTCGGCGTCGACGCCGCCGGCCTGGAGATCGCGCGGCTCGCCGCGCGCGCGCCCGAGTGGCCGGAAGCACTGCGCCGCAAGGCGCCGTACCTGACCCACCCGGTGTTCGCGCGCTACCGGTCCGAGACCGAGATGCTGCGCTACATCCACCGCCTGGAGGCGAAGGACCTGTCGCTCAACACGTCGATGATCGCGCTCGGCTCGTGCACGATGAAGCTGAACGCGACCACCGAGATGCTGCCGATCACCTGGCCGGAGTTCGCCAAGCTGCACCCGTTCGTGCCGCCGGCGCAGGCCGAAGGGTACCGCGAGCTGTTCGCCCGCCTCGAGGCGTGGCTGCGCGAGATCACCGGCTTCGCCGCGATCTCGCTGCAGCCGAACGCGGGCTCACAGGGCGAGTACACCGGGCTCCTGGTGATCCGCGCGTACCACCGCTCGCGCGGCGAGCACCATCGCAACGTCTGCCTGATCCCGAGCTCGGCGCACGGGACGAACCCGGCGAGCGCGGCGATGTGCGGGATGCAGGTGGTGATCGTCGCCTGCGACAAGGACGGCAACATCGACGTCGCCGACCTGCAGGCCAAGGCGGCCGAGCACTCGAAGAACCTCGCCGCGTTGATGGTCACCTATCCCTCGACGCATGGCGTGTTCGAGGAGTCCATCAAGCGGATCTGCGCGATCGTCCACGAGCACGGCGGTCAGGTGTACATGGACGGTGCCAACATGAACGCGCAGGTCGGATGGTGCCGGCCGGCGGACATCGGCGCCGACGTCTGCCACCTCAACCTGCACAAGACGTTTTGCATCCCGCACGGCGGCGGTGGCCCCGGGATGGGGCCGATCGGCGTCGCCGCGCACCTCGCGGCGTTCCTGCCCGGCCACCCGGTGGTGCGCACCGGCGGCGCGCAGGCGATCGGGCCGGTGTCCGCCGCGCCGTTCGGCAGCGCGTCGATCCTGCCGATCAGCTACGCGTACATCGCGATGATGGGCACCGAGGGTCTGCAGCAGGCGACCGCGGTGGCGATCCTGAGCGCGAACTACGTCGCCCGCCGCCTCGGCGACAAGTATCCGGTGCTGTACAGCGGGCGCGGGGGGATGGTCGCGCACGAGTGCATCCTCGACCTGCGCCACATGCCGCACGTCCAGGCCGCCGACGTCGCCAAGCGCCTCATGGACTACGGCTTCCACGCGCCGACCCTGTCGTTCCCGGTCGCCGGCACGCTGATGGTCGAGCCCACCGAGAGCGAGTCGAAGGAGGAGCTGGACCGGTTCTGCGACGCGATGCTCGCGATCCACGCCGAGGCCGAGGCGATCGCGTCGGGCGCCGCGCACCCGACCGACAACGTGCTGAAGAACGCGCCGCACACCGCGCTGCACGCCTGCGCCGACGAGTGGTCGCACCCGTACACGCGCGCGCAGGCCTGCTTCCCGGCGCCGTGGCTGCGCGAGCACAAGTACTGGCCCGCGGTGGGGCGGGTGAACGACGTCTACGGCGACAAGAACCTGATGTGCGCCTGCCCGCCGGTGGAGAGCTGGGCCGAGGCCTGAGCGCGGCTCAGAACGGCACCGGCCCCGAGCGCGTCTCGCGCGGTCGGTCGAGCTGCGCGCGCTCTTCGGCGGTCTGCAGGAAGCGGGGCTTCACCTTCCCGGTCGCCATCAACCAGATCGCGCGCAGCACCACCCAGGGCGCGTAGAGCAGGACGATGATCGCGGCCGATCCGATCAGGACCGGGATCATCGTCAGCACGAAGACGATCCAGCTCAGGACGCGGGCCACGGGGCGGAAGTCGATCGCGGACGCCACCGCCTGGGCGACCGGCGGAGGGTGACCGGGCACCGTCGCCGGTGCCCGGTCGCGTTCATGGAGGTGGTGGGCGGAATCGAACCGCCGTAGACGGATTTGCAATCCGTTGCCTGGCCACTTGGCTACACCACCGCGAGGCGCGGACCGTAGGCAATGCGCGGGCGGCGCGCAAGCCTGGAAGGGGGCCTGTTCTGCACCGCCGGTGCGCTGCCGGAGCGCCGCGTCCGCTATCCTTCGGTCCGTCGCGTCGCACGCCGTGGACGCGATCCTCCCGCGGCCCGGCGGCGTCGGCGAACCGGGTCGCCCCGAAGACCCCGGAGCACGAACGCGTGAAGACCAAACGGTTCATCCACTTCGAGTTCGACCAGGACCTGGTCAAGGAGCCGCTCCTGTACCGGCTCAGCCGCACGTTCGCCGACGTCGAGGTCAACATCCGCGGTGCCTCGGTGACCACCGAAGGTGGCTACGTCGCCCTCGAACTGCAGGGCGAGCCGCAGGGCATCGAGCGGGTCCTCGACTACCTGCGCGAGCGCAACATCACCGTCATCGAGGACAACCCGCCGGCCTCGCAGTCATGATCGTGCTGCGCGCCACGCAGGCGGCGGCGGTCGTGGCCTTCGCCGGCATGCCGGCCGGCCCGACCGCCAACGACCAGGTGGCATGGGGCGCGCACGGCGCGGTGGTCAGCGCGGAACCGCACGCGACCCGGATCGGCCTGGAAGTCCTGCGCGCCGGCGGCAATGCGGTCGACGCGGCCGCCGCGGTGTTCCTCGCGCTGGCGGTCACCCACCCGCAGGCCGGCAACCTCGGCGGCGGCGGGTTCTTCCTCATCCGGATGGCGGACGGCACGTGCACGGCGATCGACTGCCGCGAGACCGCGCCCGCGGCCGCGCACCGCGACCTCTACCTGCGCGCCGACGGCAGCGTCGACGCCGAGAAGAGCCTCGTCGGCGCGACCGCCGCGGCGGTGCCGGGCAGTCCGGCGGGCGTCGCGCTCGCGCTCGCCAGGCACGGCACCTGGCCGCTCGCGCGGGTGGCGGCGCCGGCGATCGCGCTCGCGCGCGACGGCTTCGAGGTCGACTGCTTCCTGGCCGCGGACCTCGCCGAGCACCAGCGCCTGCTCGGGCGTTTCCCTTCGAGTCGCGCGGTGTTCTTCAACGGCGACCGGCCGCTGCGTGCGGGTGAGCGCCTCGTGCAGCGCGATCTCGCCGCGACGCTGGAGCGCTTCGCGGCGGAGGGGACGGAGGGCTTCTACCGTGGGCGGACCGCGGAGCTGGTCGCCGCGCAGATGCAGCGTGACGGCGGCTACGTGACCGGCGCCGACCTCGCCGGCTACCGCGCGGTCGAGCGGCCGGTGCTGCGCGGGACCTACCGCGGGTTCGAGATCCTCACCATGCCGCCGCCGTCCTCCGGCGGCGTCGCCCTCCTGCAGATGCTCAACGTGCTGGAGCCCTACGACCTCGCCGGCAGCGGCTTCGGGTCGAGCACGACGCTGCACCTGCTGGTGGAGGCGATGAAGCGCGCGTTCGCCGACCGCGCCCGGTGGCTGGGGGATCCGGACCACTTCCCGGTCCCGGTCGAGGGTCTGGTGAGCAAGGCGTATGCGGACCGGCTGCGGACGACCCTGCGCACGGACGCGGCCACCGAGGTCGCGCCCGGGCAGCCGCCCGGCGCACCGGAGGGCAACCACACGACGCACTTCTCGGTCGTGGATGCGGCGGGCAACGCGGTCGCGTGCACGACGACGCTCAACTCGACGTTCGGCTCGGGCCTGGTCGTCGAGGGGGCCGGCTTCCTGCTCAACAACGAGATGGACGACTTCGCTGCGAAGCCCGGCGTGCCGAACCAGTTCGGCCTCGTGGGCGGGAAGGCGAACGAGATCGCCGCCGGCAAGCGTCCCCTGTCGTCGATGACGCCGACGATCGTGTGTCGGGACGGCGAACTGCGCCTCGTCCTCGGCAGCCCGGGTGGCGGGCGGATCATCTCCACCGTCCTGCAAGTGGTGTCCAACGTCCTCGACCACGGCATGCCGCTCGAGTACGCGGTGCGCGCGCCGCGCGTGCACCACCAGTGGCGCCCGGATGCGATCCGCCACGAGCCGAACGCGCTGGTCGCCGACGTGCGCGCACGCCTGCTCGCGCTGGGGCACCGGCTGGAGCCGCGGCCGCTGGAGATCGGCCGGTGCCAGGCGATCGAGATCCGCCGCGGTCGGCGCACGGCGGTCGCCGACCCGCGTTCGGGCGGCAGCGCCGCGGCCTACTGAGCGCGCCGCGGCGTCACGGGGCGGTCATTTGTCGTCGTCGCCGCCGCTCTTGCGCTTGCTGACCATCTCCCGCCATCGGTCCTTGTCGGAATAGGTCTCCCAGAAGCGGCGCCAGGCGTTGACCGTCTTCGCGTTCCAGTCGGCGGTTTCCAGCGGGATGGTTTCGCCCGCCTCCGTGCGACGGAAGTTCGCGCTCACGACGCCCGCGCCGAACGCGTTGGTCATGAACTTGTTCATCTCGAACGCGTACATCGCCTGGTCGGGGTTCTTGAAGTCGATCTGCGCGTAGGCATTGATCACCGCCGGAATCGCGGCGTGGCCGATCTCCTCGAGGCGCCGCTTGGCCTTGATGCCGGCGCGGCCGCCGTTCTTGACGTCCTCGATGAGCTGGGTGATCTCCGCGCGCAGCGCGTCGTCGACGTAGTCGGGGAAGTCGAGGGGCGGCAGCGTGCGCGGATCGAAGACGTCGGCTTCGGTCAGCGGCTTCTTCGCCTTCTCGTCGTCCGCGGCCTTGGCCTTCTTCGGCTCCGACTGCTTGGCGGTCGGCTTGTTGCCGCCCGGCTTGTCGGACTCGCCGTCCGCCGCTCCGGCCGCCTGCTTCGCGGCGTCGCCCTCCGCAGTCGCGTCGGCGCCGGCCGCCTTGCCTTCCTCCTTCGGCGCGGCGGCGTCCTTGTCCGGCGCGGCTGCTTCGGACGCCTGGCCCACCGACTTGTCGGCCGAGGCGTCCACCGCGCCCGCCGCGTTCTCGGTCTTGCCGGCCTCCGCGCCGCCGTTCGTCGCCTGCGCCGTCGTCGTCTCGTTCGGCGGCGCCTCGCCGCCGCCCGCGAACACGAACCAGCCCACGATCACGATGGCGACCAGCGCGACCAGGCTGCCGATCGCGAGCGGCATGTTCGAGGTCTGCTTCTCGCGCGGCGCCGCCTCGCGCGCGCCGCGCCTGCCGGAGCCGGCGGCGCGTGCCCCTTCGCGGCGTGCTCCCTCGCCGCGCGCGCCGCGCTCGCGCGTCGAAGCGCGCCCCGCGCTCGCGCGCGTCGAACCGCCCCGTGCCGGCCGTGAGGCAGCGGCCGGA
>DATGPD010000527.1:0-3599 GCA_035305285.1 Planctomycetota bacterium | reverse complement strand
CTACTTCGTGCTGCGCAGCGACGGGTTGCTCGCGCGCGTCACGCCGCGCAGCAGCGGCCTCGCGATCGCGGAGTCGTTCGCGCTGCAGACGCCGAACCACGACCTGGAGGGGCTCTGCCACGACGCGGCGAACCATGTGCTCCTGCTCGCGCCCAAGGACGTGGTGAAGCCGGACGCGGCCGACGCGCCGGACGCGGCGCCCGAGGACCGGCGGCGCGCGGCGGCCGAGCGCAAGGCGGCGCGCGACCGGCGCACGCTGTTCGCCTTCGATCTGCAGACCAGCCGGCTGCGCGAAGAACCGGCACTGCGCCTGTCGGTCGCCGAGCTGCGCGCCGCCGCGGAAGCGCGCGGCGACGACTTGCCCACGCGCACCGACCGGCGCGGCGGTGAGCGGAGCGCCCTGCGCCTGTTGTTCTCGTGCGTCGCGGTCGAGCCGCGCACGGGATGGATCTGGCTCCTGTCGGCCGTCGACCGCGTGCTGCTCGCGGTGGACCGCGACGGCACGCTGCAGGCGCTGCACCGCCTCGAAGCCGAGCTGCTGCCGAAGCCCGAAGGCGTCACGTTCCTGCCCGGCGGCGAAATGGTGTTGACCAGCGAAGGCGTCGACGGCCCGGGTCGCCTGGTCGTCTACCGGCGGCAGTAGCGCGCGGGACTCTGCTGCCGCGCGGCGGCAGGCACGGTGCGCGCACACCGTCTCGGTTGCTCCGGAAGCGCGCCGGACGAGCCGCGGACACGCGTCCGACCTCCCAGCGCGGAGGACGATGCTGGCCGCGCATGCGCCGCGGCAGAAGTCCCTGGGCACGGGGCGGTGCCCGATGCCGTGCCTTCGGAGGCATTCCGAAACCGCCTCCACACCTCACGCGAGCAGACGCGCGCACGGACCCGCCGTCCTCCTCCCCGGCGCGCCCGTTCGCACCCGGATCCCGCGCGATCCGTGGGCCCGGCCGTCACGGCGCGCGCGATCGGTCATTCGATCGCAACCAGGCGATCGCACGGATCTCCCGCGTGCGTTGCGCCTTCCGACCCGCTCCGGCGCCGCAGCGCCCTTCCGAACGCCTGAGCCCGCGGCCTGCGCCGCGGGCGCCCGACCGGCCTCGGATCCCGGCGGCTCCGCGTGACATCGGGCCCTCCTCCGAGCCTCCGACTCCGAGAACCGAACCATGAAACGAGTCTTCATCCTGTTGTACGGCGTCGTCTGCTACCTCCTGTTCCTCGCCGCGTTCCTGTACCTGATCGGGTTCGTCGGCGACCTTCTGGTCCCGCGGTCGGTCGACCGCGGCAACCCGTCCGCCGGCCCCGGCGGCTGGCTCGCCAACCTCGGCCTCGTCGCCCTGTTCGGACTGCAGCACGGCCTGATGGCGCGCCGGCCGTTCAAGGCCTGGATCACGCGCTTCATCCCGAGCGCGATGGAGCGGAGCACCTTCGTGCTCGCCACCGTCGCCGTGCTCACCCTGCTCTACACGCAGTGGCGGCCGATGCCCGACGTCGTGTGGTCAGTCGAGCACCCGGTCGGCCGCGCTGTCCTCCATGCGCTCTTCGCGGCCGGCTTCGGCATCGTCCTGGTGTCGACCTTCCTCATCGACCACTTCGACCTCTTCGGCCTGCGGCAGAGCTGGCTCGGCTTCCGCGGCAAGCCGTACACGAAGCTGCGCTTCACGACGCGCCTGTTCTATCGCCACGTGCGCCACCCGCTGATGCTCGGCTTCCTGATCGCGTTCTGGGCGACGCCGACCATGACGCTCGGCCACCTGTTGTTCGCCGGCGCGATGAGCTGCTACATCTTCGTGGGCATCGCGATGGAGGAACGCGACCTGCTGCGCGACGATCCGCAGAACTACGGCGCCTACCGGCAGACGGTGCCGATGATCCTGCCGCTGCCGCGCGGCCGGACCGCGGCCGCGGCAGTCACCGCCGAGTGATCCCTGCGGGGTCACGCGGGCGCCGCCCCGGCCGTGGCCGGCCCGGGCGCACGCCCGCCCCGTCCGAAGCCGCCGGAACGCACGGCGTCGGCAAGGCGCACATCGCGGCCGCGCGCGGCACCGCGGGAAGGCGCCGGCTGCGGCGTCGGCGGAGAGGCGCGCGGTGTACAACGCCTGCCCATGATCACCGGCGCGCACACCATCCTCTACAGCAGGAAGCCCGAGAAGGACCGCGCGTTCTTGCGCGACGTGCTCCGCATGCCCAGCGTCGACGTCGGCGGCGGCTGGTTGATCTTCGGGCTGCCGCCGGCCGAGGTCGCGGTGCATCCCTCCGCCGAGAACGACGTGCACGAGATCTACCTCATGTGCGCGGACGTCGGCGCGTTCGTCCGCACGATGCACGCGCGCGGCATCGCGTGCACCCCGCCGCAGAGCCTGGGCTGGGGCCTGCTCACGCGCCTGACCCTGCCGGGCGGCGGCACGCTCGGCGTGTACGAACCCCGCCACGCGCGCCCGCGCGGCATGACGCCGAAGACGACCGGAGCGCGACGGGCGCCGGCGAAGTCAGCGAAGAAGGCACGCAAGAAGAAGGCGAGCAAGAAGGCGGCGCGCCGCAAGGCGACGACGCGCGCGCGGAGCAGCGGGGCACGCCGACGCACGTAGCACGAGGGGCGCGGCACACGGTGTTGTCGGACTCCCTCGCAGCGGGCTCACGTGGACGGCAGGCGTGCCGCGCACGCTCCGTGCACGGCATGCGCACGGCGCCGGGCGCCCATCGACCGGCGCGAACCGCGCGCGCCGGGACGGGTGCGGCAGCCGGATGCACGGCGCTCGCCCCCGTCGCACGCCGCGCACACGCCTTCGCGGCTCCTACCCCACGATGACCTCCACCGCACCCTTCGCGCCCGAGCCCGACGACGACGAGCGCGAAGCGCTCATCGGGCGCTGCCTGGAAGACATCGAACGCGAAGGTCCGGCCGCGCTGGAGCGCTGGTGCGAGCGGCATCCCGAGCATGCCGCGCACCTGCGCGCGGTCGTCCACCGGCTGCACGGTGCCGGGCTGCTCGATACGCCGCCGGTGCCGCAGCCCGCGCTGCCCGACCGGCTCGGCCGCTACCGCCTGCTGCAGCGCCTCGGCGAGGGCGGGATGGGCGTCGTGTACCTCGCCGAGCAGGAGCCGCTCGGGCGGCGCGTCGCGCTCAAGCTGATCCGTCCGGACCTGCTGCACCTCGAGGGTGCGCGCGCGCGCCTGCTGCGCGAGGTCGCGGTCGCGGCGCGCCTCAGCCACCCGGGCATCGTCGCGGTGCACGACTTCGGCGAGCAGGACGGCGTGCCGTTCTTCTCGATGGAGTGGCTGCGTGGCTGCTCGCTCGCCGAGCTGGTCCAGGCGCTCCACGGCCGCGACCCGGCGACGCTGCGCGCGCGCGACGCGCTCGACGTCGCCGCGCGCCGGGCCGGCGAGGCGCCGCGCCCCGACCCGCTCGGCGGCGAGCTGGCCGCGGCGTTCGGCGGCTCGTGGCTGCAGGGCTGCCTGCGCGTCGCCCGGCGCGCGGCCGAGGCGCTCGCGCACGCGCACGGCCAGGGCGTCGTGCACCGCGACGTGAAACCGTCGAACGTGATGCTGACGCCGGAGGGCCGCGTCGTCCTGCTCGACTTCGGCCTCGCCCAGCACCGCGGCTC
>DATGPD010000526.1:0-4188 GCA_035305285.1 Planctomycetota bacterium | reverse complement strand
GCGCGCTGGTGCTGCGCGTGGTGCGCCGGCGTTTCGACCACGTCGACGTCCTGGTCGTCGCCGCCTGGCTGAAGACCCTCGCCGCCTACCGCAGCCACGGCACCGACCTGAACCACCTGCTCGACCTCGCGCTGTTCGCCGCGCTGCACGTCGGCCGCGCGCTCGCCGGATGGCTCACGCCGGTCCGCGCGCTGTGCACGGTGCTCATCGCGCTCGGGCTCGGGCAGCCGTGGCGGCGGCTCGTGCCGGAGCCGGGCACGCCGACGATCGCCGAGAGCCCGCTCGCCGCCGCCGCCGCCGGGCTGCGCGCCCTGCCGCCGGCCAACACGCTGTGCGAGGAGCCGCTGCTCGCCTGGCTCACCGGCAGCGGACCGCTCCTGACCGACCCGTTCCTGACGTTCGCCGCGCTCGAGGACCATCCCGAGATCCGCGCATGCTGGTTCGGGCCGACCGACCACCCGGCGGCGGTCCAGCGCCTCGTGCTGATGTACGACCCGTTCGACACCGCGCCGCACGTCGAGCGCTGGTACCGGCACCTGCACTTCGACGCAGAGTTCCTCGCGATGGTCCGGCGCGACTGGCGGACGGTCCTGGTCACCGACACCGCGACCGTGCTGGTCCGGCGCGACTGACGCCCGCGGTCGCACCGCGCGGAATTGGACCGCGCCGGCCCGTTGGCCTACCGTCCGGCGGTGCACTTCCTTGCCCTGAGCCTGCTGCCGCTCGCGCTCGGCCCCCTGCTCGTCGCGTGGGCGAGGCGGGCCCGGTGGACGGCGGTATCGCTCGACGCGTTCGTGATCGTGACCGTCGGCGGGATGGTGCTCCTGCACATCCTGCCGGAGAGCGTCGAACGCGGCGGCCTGCTCGCGCTCGGGGCGTTCGCGATCGGTCTGCTCGCGCCGGTGCTCGCCGAGCACGGCTGGGCACCGACCGGGCGGCGCACGCGCGTGCTCGCGCTCACCGTCGCCCTCCTCGCCCTGATGTTCCACGCGATGGTCGACGGGATGTGGCTGCGCGGCGGGGTCGTGCACGACCACGAGCACCTGCCCGGCGAACCGCACGACCACGAACACGGCAACGGCGCGCTGCTCGCCTGGGCGGTCCTCCTCCACCGGCTGCTCGAAGGCCTCGCGGTGTGGTGGGTCGTGCCGCGCACGCTCGGCGTCGCGGTCGCGGTGCTCACCACGCTGCTCCTTGCCGGCGGCACGGTGATCGGCTTCGTGCTCAGCAGCGCCCTGATCGACCACGCGCCGGCGACAGTGATCGGGCTGTTCGAGGCGCTGCTGTGCGGCTCGCTCGCGCACGTCGTCGTGCACGCGCACATCCCGCCGCCGCGCGACAGCGAGGGCCGCGGCCTGCACGTCGCGTCGCTGCTCGGCGGGCTCGCCGGCGCGCTCACCTACGCGCTGACCGCGGTCGAGGGCCACGGCCACGAACACGGTGTGCACGCGCACGGCGAGGGCCCGGGCCAGGTCTTCCTCGGCCTCGCGCTGCAGAGCGCGCCGGCGCTCGTGCTGGGCTACCTCGCGGTCGGGCTGTCGCAGTCGTTCCTGCCGGCCGACTGGGCGCGCCGCTTCCTCGGTGGCGGCGCGGTGCGCCAGGCGGTGCGCGGCGTGGCGGTCGGCCTGCCGCTGCCGGTGTGTTCGTGCGGCGTGTTGCCGATCTACCGCGACCTCGTGCGCAAGGGCGCGTCGCTCGCCGGCGCCCTCGCGTTCCTCGTGGCAACGCCCGAGCTGGAGATCGCCGCCATCCTGCTGTCGTTCCGCCTGCTCGGGCCCGAAGTGACCATCCTGCGCGTCGCGGCGGCCGGCGTGCTGGCGCTCGGCACCGCGCTGCTCGTGCACAGGATCGCCGGCCGGCGCGCGGCGCCGCAGCCCGAGATCCCGCCGGACCACCAACCGGCGCGGCGGCGCAGCCTCGTCGAGGTGCTGCGTTACGGCTTCGTCGACGCGGTCGAAGACACCGGCTCCTGGCTGCTCGCCGGCCTCGGGATCGCCGCCGTGCTCACGCCGCACCTCGATCCGAGCATGCTGCACGCGCTGCCGCCCGGCCTCGAAGTGCCGATCGCCGCGCTGCTCGGAATGCCGCTCTACGTGTGCGCGTCGGGGTCGACGCCGCTCGCCGCGGTGCTGGTCGCACACGGCGTGTCGCCCGGCGCCGCGGTCGCCTTCCTGCTCACCGGCCCGGCGACCAACATCACGACCTACGGCGTGTTGACCCGGCTGCACGGCCACGCGGTGTCGCTGACTTTCCTGCTGGTCATGGTCATGCTGTCGGTCGCGCTCGGCTACGCGGTCGACGCCGTGCTGCCGGCGCAGGCACTCGCCGTGCCCCTCGATGCGCACCACCACGCCGGAACGTGGCTGGAGATCGCGTGCCTCGTAGTGCTCGCGGCGGCTCTGCTGCTCTTCTTCCTGCGCGTCGGCGTGCGCGGCGCGCTGGCGCGCCTCTTCATGGCGCACGCCGACCAGCACGACGGGCACCACCACCACCACGCCGGCACGCCCGCGCACGACCAGGCCGTGGCCTGTTGCCACGACCACTGACCGGCGCGGTCAGCGCAGGCCCGCGATCGCGAAGACCAGCGCGGCGAGCGCGGCGACGACCACCCACCAGACCACCGCCGGGAAGCGGTGCTGCTCGCCGCCGCCCTCGTCCGGCAGCTCGACCGCCTGGTAGTCGATCTCCTCCGCCGACTTCCACCCGGTGGAGGCGTCGCTGCCGCACTCGCGGCAGGCCAGGCGGCCGGCGGGGACTTCGGCACCGCACTGCGGGCACTCCATGCCGGCAGGGTCGTTCGCCGCTCGGGTCATGCGCCCACGTTCGAGGTGCCGCAGGCCGGTGTCAACCCGCGCGGTCGAAGGCCGGGCAGCACGACGCGACGCGCGCGCGTCAGCTGCGCACGAACTTCTCGGCGTTCGCGCGCAGCTCGCTCTCGACCATCTTGCCCAGTTCGTCGGTCGCGTAGCGGCCGGCCTGGAGGCTGTCGATCCGTCCGCTGCGCACGAGCGAGGCGACCGCCTCCTCGACCGCCTTCGCCGCCTCCGGCTCGCCGACGTGGTCGAGCAGCATCGACACGGCCATGATCGTCGCGAGCGGATTGGCCTTGTTCTGCCCGCGGTACTTCGGCGCAGAGCCGTGGATCGGCTCGAACATCGACACGCGGCCCGGGTGGATGTTGCCCGACGCCGCGATGCCCATGCCGCCCTGGATCATGGCGCCGAGGTCGGTGATGATGTCACCGAACAAATTGGGGGTGACCGCGACGTCGAACCACTCGGGGTTCTTCACCATCCACATGCACGCCGCATCGATGTAGGCGTGGTCGGTCTTGACGTCGGGGTACTCGGCGGCGACCTCGGCGAACGTGCGCGTCCAGAGGTCCTGCGCGCGCACCGCATTGGCCTTGTCGATCAGGGTCACCTGCGGCTTGTCCGCGCCCGGCTTCGGGCCGCGCTTGCGCGCCAGCTCGAATGCGTAGCGGATGATCCGCTCGGTGCCGCGCCGCGTGTAGATCATCGTCTGGTTGGCGACCTCGTCGGGCGTGCCCTTCTTGAGGAACCCGTAGATGCCGGCGTAAGCGTCCTCGGTGTTCTCGCGGCAGATCACCATGTCGACGTCCGCCGGCCCCTTGTCCTTGAGCGGGCACAGCGACTCGTGCAGCAGGCGGATCGGGCGCAGGTTGACGTAGAGGTCGAGCTTGAAGCGCAGGCCGGCGATGATGGCGAACTCCAGCTTGCCGACCTCGACGCGCGGGTCACCGATCGCGCCGAGCAGCACGGCGTGCATGTGCCGGATGCGGTCGAACGCCGCGTCGGGCATCGTTTCGCCGGTCTTGAGGTAGTGGTCGGCGCCGTACGGCAGGTGTTCGCGCTTGGTGGAGAAGCCGAAGATCTGCTCTGCCGCGCTCAGGACACGAAGGCCCTCGCGCACGACCTCTTCCCCGATGCCGTCGCCGGGGAGAACCGCGATGTCGTAAACCTTGCTCATGGACGGGACGATGTCCGACGCAGGCGCGGCGGACCGGGGAAGCGCGGCAGAGTACCGCTCGCGTCAGCGCGGGCAAAGCGCGGACGGCGCGGGCTTGACCACGATGCGCGCGCATGCGTCACTTTGCGCCCAGCCCGCCGGCACGGCCGCGTCGGCGAGCGCGCCGTCCCGTCGTCCGGCCGATGGTAAAGAAGCCGT
>DATGPD010000525.1:0-5924 GCA_035305285.1 Planctomycetota bacterium | reverse complement strand
GAGGTTCTGGCGCAGCACCTGGAGCGCCTGGTTGCTCTTCTCCACGAACGCCACGCGGCGCGCGCCGCGCGACAGTGCTTCGATGCCGCTCGCGCCGGTGCCGGCGAACAGGTCCCAGACCTCCTGCCCGGTGAGGTCCTGGCCGAGGATGTTGAACACCGCCTCGCGCACCTGGGCGAGGAGGGGTCGCGTGCCGAAGCCGCGCACCGTGGTCAGCACGCGGCCGCGGTACTCACCGCCGATGACCCGCAGGCTCATGCCCGCTCCGCGCGCCGGAGGGGATCCGGTCCCTGCCATCCCGGGCAGCACGCCACGTCGCCAGCACCACCCGCCCGGATGCGCGGCGCTCCGGCGGTGCGCCGGCGGTGGACGAAAGAGGGATCCGAGGGAAGATGGCGCGCCGGCCCCGGCCGGCACCCGATCCGAACGATGAACCGCACCGTCCAGATGGTCGCCGCGGGCCGTTCCGCACGCAACGACATAGGGCGCGCCGCGGCACACCTTCGGGCGACCCGGTTTCCCACGACCGCAGCGTTCCCTGCGCGGCGCTCTGTCGCTCGTGCTGTGTCGCCTTTCGCCGGCCCGCCCGTCCCCGCCGCCTGAACGATGCCGTTCGCCCCGTCCGCCGCGCGCCCGCTCCGTGACCGCGAGCCGGAATCGTTCCAGGAGATCATGGCCCGCGAGCTCGCCCGGGCTCCGTGGTTCCTGATCTCACTGGCGCTGCACGTCCTCGTGCTGCTCCTGCTGGGCTGGCTGTTCCGCTCGCCGCCGGTCGGACAGGTACCGACCGGGAGCGTGGAGGTGCTGCTCGGCGAGGCGGACGAGGAGCTCGACGTCGTGGAAGCACCGCGGGAGGAGGTCGAGATCGAGGTCTCGGAGCGTGACGTCACCGAGGAACCGCAGGTCGCGGCGAACTGGGCGATGGAGCCGGTGCCCGAGGATCCGGCGTTCGACCACAACGTGTTCACCGACGCGCTGGACACCTACGGCCTGCACGCCGTCGGCGGTCGGCGCGGCCAGGGCGCCGGGGACGACCTGTTCAACCTCGGCAGCGAGGCGCTGCGGCGCGGATCGCTGCGCGGCACGGTCGCCCGTCTGCGCGAGTCCGGCCTGGAGATCGTGTTCGTGTTCGACAGCACGGGGTCGATGCAGCCGGTGCTCTCCGGCGCCAAGCGCCGCATCGCCAGGATGGTCGAGGTGCTGCACGCGCTCGTGCCCGCCGCGCGCATCGGGATCGTGACCTACCGCGACCGTGGGAAGGAGGCATACGTGGTGCGCAGCATCCCGGTCACCCACGACGTGTACCGGGTGATCAACTTCATGCACACGATCGACGCGGACGGCGGCGGCGACTTCCCGGAGGCGGTGCTCGACGGGCTGCGCACCGCGGTGAACCAGCGCTGGCTGCCGGGCTCGCGCCGGGTCGTCGTGCTGATCGGCGACGCGCCGCCGCACCGCGGTGACCTCGACACGCTGCACCAGGTCATCAAGCGCTTCGCGCGCGGGCAGGCCTTCGTGCACGCGATCGCGACCAGCGACCGCATGAACAAGGAGCCGCACCCGGACACCCGACACGCGTTCGAGGCGATCGCGCGCATCGGCAACGGTCAGTACGGACTGCTCGAAGGGCACGACACGGTGCTGGAGCAGGTGCTCGCGCTCGCGTTCGGCAACGAGCACCGCCGCGACCTCGACGAGATCTACGCGATCGTCGCCAAGCGGACCGAACGCACCGATGTCGAGGCGCTCGACATCGTGCACCGCGGCGACCTCGAAGCGGTCGAACGCGCGCTGCGCAAGAACCCGGTCGACGACGAGATCGTCAAGGCCGCGATCCGCATGCCGAACCCCAAGGTCACCCGCTGGCTGGTCGAGCGGCTCGGCGACCGCAGCTTCCCGCCGCACGCGCGGCAGGCCTGCTCGTTCGCGGTGATGCAGATCCTCGGCCTGGGGCGGCCGCCGCTCGACCCGGAGTCGAACGACACGCTGCGCGGCGCCGCGCTCGAGAACCTGCTGAGCAAGACCTATTGAGGTGTGCGCCCGGCGGCGCGCGGCAGGCCGTCGCGGTCGGCGAGCACGTGCAGGCACAGCACCGCCCAGGTGAGCACGAGCCCGGGAAACACCCACAGGTGCCAGGCGCCGACGTGGGCATGCTCCTTGCCCTGCGCGAGCATGCTGCCGAGCGACGGTGTCCGCAGCCCCGCGCCGAGGCCCAGGAACGCGAGGCTCGACTCGACCACCATCGCGCCCGCGGCGAGGAACGCGCCGACGACCAGCACCGCGCCCCGGACCTGCGGCAGCATGTGCCGCGTCGCGATCCGCCACCCCGACAGGCCTAGGTTGCGCGCCGCCAGCACGAACTCGCGCTCGCGCAGGGCGAGGAACTCGCCGCGCACGATCCGCGCGAAGTGCGTCCAGTACACCGTGCCGAGCACGAGCACGAGAGTCAGCGGCGAACCGCCGAGCAAGGCGACCGCCGCGAGCGCGAGGAACAGCGCCGGGAAGCACAGGAACACCTCGATCGCGCGCAGCACGAGCGCATCGGTCCAGCCGAACGCGTGGTAGCCGGCGAGCGCGCCGAGCGGGATCCCGATCGCGCCAGCGAGCGCGACCGTGCCGGCCGCGACGAGCAACGACGTCGACGCGCCGTGCACCACGCGGGCGAGCACGTCGCGGCCGGTGTCGTCGGTGCCGAGCGGATGGCGCACGCTCGGACCGCGCAGCACTTCGCGGCTCACCTCGTTGGGCCCGAACGGCCACGGCGGCATCAGCGCCCATTCGCCCTCGTCTTCCCGGGCGGACGCCCACCACTCCTTCCACGTGGCGCCAGACGGCGGCGCGGGCGGGATCCCGCGCAGCGCGGCGAACGCCGGAAAGCGCAACCCGTCGGCGGTCCTGGCGACCAGCGGGACGTCGTTGCACAGGAACGGCGCGAGCAGGCCGGTGCCCGCGAGCACCGCGAGCGAAGCCCAGGCGACGCGCCGCGCGTTCATCGTTCCGCGGCGAGCCGCACGCGCGGGTCGAGCGCGCGGTGCAGCAGGTCGGAGACCACGAACCCCACGAGCGTCGCGACGCTGCCGAGCATGGTCATCGCCATGACCATCGGCACCTCGCGCGCGAGCACCGCGCGGCACGAGAGGTCGCCGAGCCCGGGGAGCGCGAAGATCCGCTCGACGACCACCGAGCCGGACACCAGCAGGGGCAGCAGCGTGCCGGTCGCGGTCGCGAGCGGCGCGAGCGCGTTGCGCACGATGCGCCGGCGGATCAACGCTTCGTCCATGCCGAGCCCGCGCAGGGCGTGCACGAAGTCGCTGCGCGCGGCGCGCGCGACCGACTCGCGCAGTTGCCGGGTGAGCCATACCGCCGGACCGACCGCGAGGGTGAACACCGGCATGGCGAGGTGCGCGATCAGGTCGAGGGCCTGCGCGGGCAGCGACCACTCGGTGGCGCCCGGCGTGCGCAGGCCGCCCGACGGCAGCAGTGCCGGCCCGAACCCGCCGGCGAGCGCGAGCACGAGCAGCGTGCCGAGCAGGAACTGCGGCACGGCCCACAGCGCGACCAGCGCGTGGTCCACCACGCGCGGCAGACGCGCGTCGCTGTGCAGCCCGAGCCAGGTGCCGAGCGGGAGCGCGACGGCGACCGCGAGGGCGACCGCGAGGAACGACAGCAGCAGGGTCACCGGCAGGGCGGTGCGGATGCGGCGCGCGAAGCCCGCCGGGTCCTCGCTCGCGGCGGCGAAGTCGAGCGTCGCGGCGTGCTTCAGCCAGCGCAGCCAGCGCGCGAGGAACGGGTACTCCTCGCCGGTGACCGGATCGATCTGACCGAAGCGCACGCGCAAGGCGCGCAGCGCCTCGGCGCGCGCCTGCACGGTGCTCGCCGCCTCGTCGCTCTGCAGCGCGAGCAACGCGCGGTCGGCGGGCGCCACTTCGATCAGCGCGAAGGTCACGAGCGAGATGCCGAGCAGGGCGACCACCGCCCAGGCGATCCGGCGCAGGACGAACGCGGCGACGCTCACGACCCTTCGATCACTGCCAGCGCCGCACGCCGCACGTCCTCCCATGCCGCCTGCCAGTCGCACCCTTGGCGCCACTCGATGGTCAGGATCGGCAGTCCCAGGTCACCGCCCACGAAGGAGCCGAGCGACCCCGGCGTCGCGGCGAACGAACGCGACTCGACGAGCGGGTAGCCGCTGAGTGCCGCGAACCGCCGCGCCAGGTCGCCCGCCGGGCCGTCGTAGTTGATGAAGTGCCGGTTGCTCCAGCTGTGGCACACGATCACCAGGTCGGGGCGCAGGGCGCGGATGAGGTCGTGCAGGATCCGGCTCTCCGGCTCGCTGAGCGGCCGCTCGCCGCTCCCGCTCGCCGGCACGAAGGTGCGCGCCGGGAAGTTGCGGTTGAGGTCGACGCCGTTGGCGTTGCCGCGCGTGCTGACCGCGCGGCCGTCGGGGTTGAGGTCTTCGACGATCGTCAACGTCACCCGGTCACCGAGGCCCGCGGCGAGGAAGTCGGCGGGCAGGGCCGCGGTCGCGAGCGTGCCTTCGCGCTCGTTGCCGTGGATGCCGCCGACCCAGAGCACCCTGCGCGCGCCGCTGCCGACCTCGCGCGCGCGGATCGGGCGGCCCTGCACCGACCGCCCCAGCTCGCGCCACTCGCTGACCGGCGGGCGCGCGGGCTCCGCCGGGGACGTCGGTGCGCGCGCCACCTGGCGGACGGGCACCTCGCGCGGAGCGACGCAGGCCGCGAACGGCAGGACCAGGACCAAGCTGCGCACGACCTTCAATCTACGCGCGGCCCGGCTCCGACCCGCGCGCTTCTCTCCCGCGCACGCTCAGGCCCGGTCGTGTGCCCGGCCGTCGGGCGGGGATCGGCGTCCCGCCAGGAAGGCCCGCACGCCGAAGCGCAGCGGGTCGGTGGGGTCGAACACGAACTGCTGGAAGCCGGTGATCCAGGCGCTGCCTTCGATCTCCGGGACGATCGCCGGCCGGCCCGCGACATCGGCCGTGCCGACCACGCGCGCGGTGAACTCGGTGCCGAGGATGCTCTCGTTGACGAACGCGTCGCCATCGCGCAGCTCGCCGCGCGCGCACAGGACGGCGAGCTTGGCGGAGGTGCCGGTCCCGCACGGCGAACGGTCGTAGGCGCTGCCCGGACACAGGGTCAGCGTGCGCGCCCGGTGGCCCGGCCCGGGCAGCGCGCGGAACACCTCGACGTGGTCGATCGCGTGCCGTTCGCCGGTGTGCGGATCGAACCCGGCGATCCCCTGCGCCTCGAGCGCGGCGCGCACCGCCGTCGCCCTCGCCATCAGTTCGGGGAGCGCGTCGAACTCGACGGAGACGTCCAGCTCGTCCTCGCGCACGATCGCGAACCAGTTGCCGCCGTACGCGATGTCGACGCGCACGCGCCCCACGCCGTCGACCGGCACCTCGACGTCGCGCTGCCAGAGGAACGACGGAACGTTGCGCAGGCGCACCGAACGCGGCGCGCCGTCACGCACGACGACGGTCGCGCGCACGACGCCCGCGGGCGTGTCCAGCACGACCTCGGTCTCGGGCGCACGCGCCGGCACCATGCCGAGCGCCACGAGCGCGGTCGCCACGCCGATGGCTCCGTGCCCGCACATGCCGAGGTAGCCGACGTCGTTGGCGAACACCACGCCCGCGTGCGCGTCGGGTTCGACGGGCGGCAGCAGGAAGGCGAGGACGATCGCGTCGTGGCCGCGCGGCTCGTGCACGAGCCCGGTGCGCAGGTGGTCGAGGTTCGCGCGCAGCCAGGCGCGCTTGTCGGCCATGGTCTGTCCCGGCACGTGCGGGAAGCCGCCGGTGAGGATGCGCGTCGGCTCGCCGGCAGTGTGCGAGTCGATCGCGGTGACGACGTGCTGCAGGGAGAAGGACATGCGCGGCTTGCCGGCGGCATGGTAGGCGGGCG
>DATGPD010000524.1:0-2516 GCA_035305285.1 Planctomycetota bacterium | reverse complement strand
GGCGGCACCGTGATCGTCGTCGCCGTCGACGACCCGCACGGCGCGCGGCTGGCCGCCGAGCTCGTCGCCGAGGGCCTGGACGCGGTGGCGGTGCCGGCAGCGGCGCCTGCCGAGGCGACCGAGGCGACGCTGTTCGGCCGGACCGACGCCGGCCCGGTGCTGGCGGGCGCCGAGGTGCTGGTGCTCGCCGTCGCGCGCACGACCCTCACGTCGTCTGTGCTGGCCGCGTGCGATCGGCGCGGGGTGCGCATCGTGCCGGTGGGCGCCGACCCAGACGGCGCCGCCGCGGCCGCCGCGGCGGGCCTTGCCGCGCCGCTTCCGCTCGATGTGCCCGGGTGGCGCCTCGCCGAGGCGATCGGCGCATCCCCCGCCGTCGCCGCACCCGCACCCGCGGACTCCACCGGAATCGTGCTGACGGTGTGGGGGCCGGACGGCGCACCCGGGCGCTCCACGGTCGCCGCCGCGCTCGCGGTGGAGCTCGCTCGCGGCGGTCGCCGCGTCGCCCTCGTCGACGCGGACTCGCACGCGCCTTCGCTCGCGCTGGCACTCGGGCTCGCCGACGAGGGGCCGGGCTTCGCCGCAGCGTGCCGTCAGGCCGAGCGCGCAGCGCTCGACGGCGCCGAGCTCGCGCGCATCAGCACGCCGCTGGACCTCGCCGACGGCGAGGTCCACGTGCTCACCGGCATCAACCGGCCGTCCCGGTGGCCGGAGCTGAGCGAGGCGCGGGTGGCCGGAGCGCTGACGGCCTGCCGCGAGTGGGCGGACTACGTCGTGGTGGATGTCGCGGCATCACTGGAGCGCGATGAGGAGATCGTGAGCGACCTCGACGGTCCGCGCCGCAATGCCGCCACCCTTGCGGCGCTGCGCAGCGCCGACCTCGTCGTCGCCGTCCTCTCGGCCGATCCGCTGGGGGCGTCCCGCTTCGTGCGCGGCTGCGCGCAGCTGCGGGCGACGATCGGCCCCACGCCGATGGTGGTGGCGGCCAACCGCCTGCGCCCGGGGGCGCTGGGCATCGATCCGCGCGGGCAGCTCCGCCGCACGCTCGATCGCTTCGCGGGCGTCACGGATGTGACCTTCCTGCCGCATGACGGGCGCGCGACCGATGCCGCGCTGCTGTCGGCACGACCGCTCGCCGAGGTCGCCGCGCGCTCGCCGCTCACGCTCGCGGTGCGGCGCCTGGTGGCCGAGGCGCTGGCGATGGTCCCCGCCGCGGCGACGGAGCCGACGGCCCCGACTGCAGCGCGCCGCGGGCGCCAGGCCCGCGCTCGTCGCCGCAAGACCGTGGCCTAGGCTGGACGGGTGTCGACCCTCAGTGACCTCGTCTACGCACAGGGTCGCGCGAGCGAGGCGGATGTCGAGTGGCTCCACCGCCTCGTCGGCGACGGCCAGCTGCTCGCGGACCTCGCTTTCGCCGACATCGTCGTCTGGGTTCCGACCGCCGACGACTCGTTCATCGCGGTCGCGCACACCCGTCCCAGCGGCGCGGCGACCCTCTTCTACCGCGACATCGTCGGCGACCGGGTGCGGCCGCAGTGGCGCACCCAGATCCGCGATGCGTTCCGCGATGCGCGGATCGTCGACTCGGCCTCGCCGGACTGGTTCGAGGAGACACCGACCAGGGTCCGCGCCGTGCCGATCGTGCGGGCGGCGGCGACCGCAGAGGACCCGGCGCAGGTGATCGGCGTTCTGACGCGTCACACGAACCTCGGCGAGACGCGCACGCCCAGCCGGCAGCAGATCACCTTCAACGCCTGCGCCGACGAGCTGTTCGAGATGGTTGCATCGGCCGAGTTCCCCGACCTCGACGCGCCGACGTCGCCGCGCCGCGGCGCGCCCCGGGCGTCGGACGGGCTGATCCGGCTCGACGTCGGCGGCATGGTCACCTTCGCGAGCCCCAATGCGCTGTCGGCGTTCGGGCGCATGGGGTTCGACGACGAGCTCGAGGGGGAATCGCTGGTCGAGGTGATCACCCGGATCCTCCCGGACAAGCAGGAGTTCGACGAGACGCTGCCGGTGGTCGCCAGCGGGCGGGCGCCGTGGCGCACCGACATGGAGGCGCGCGGCGTGGCGGTCTCACTGCGGGCGATTCCGCTGCGCGATCGCGGCACGCGGATCGGCGCGATCGTGCTGTGCCGCGACGTCACCGAGATCCGCCACCAGGAGCAGGAGCTCATCACCAAGGACGCGACGATCCGCGAGATCCACCATCGCGTCAAGAACAACTTGCAGACGGTCGCATCGCTGCTGCGCATCCAGGCGCGGCGCACCCACTCGGACGAGGCGCGAGAGGCGCTCACCCAGGCGATGCGGCGCGTGTCGGCGATCGCCGTCGTGCACGACACGCTGAGCGAGGGACTGAGTCAGAACGTCGACTTCGACGACGTCTTCGAGCGGGTGCTGCTGCTCGTCGCGGAGGTCGCGTCGAGCCACAACACGACCGTCCGGCCGAAGAAGACGGGCAAGTTCGGGGTGCTGCCGAGCGAGTACGCGACACCGCTCGCGCTCGCGCTGACCGA
>DATGPD010000523.1:0-2941 GCA_035305285.1 Planctomycetota bacterium | reverse complement strand
CGGCACCATGCGCGTGACCGTCGCCGGCGACGCGCTCGCCTGGCTGCGCGGGCTCGACGGCGACGCGGTCGACAGCGTCGAGGTCGGCCCGACCCGGCTCGAGGATCTCTACCAGGCGTTGACCGACGGGGAACCATGATCGCGATCGCGGCGAAGACCTGGCGCGAGGTGCGCATCCTCGTCTACGCCTACGTGGTCGTGCTGCAGGCCGGCGTGATCGCGGCCATCGCGATGTGGCCGCACCTGCGCACCGACATCGCCGCCCTCGGCCGTCTGATCCCCGGCAAGTTCCTGCAGCGCATGTTCGCGGCGATGGCCGACCCCGACCAGGCGACCGCGTACAACGCGTACCTGGCCGTGCAGCTGTTCTTCAAGGGCACGAACATCGTGACCCTCGCGTTCGCCGTCCTGCTCGGCACCGGCATCGTCGCGCGCGAACGCGAGAACCAGACGCTGGAGTACCTGCTCGCCCGGCCGGTGTCGCGCGACCGCGTGCTCGCCGCGAAGTTCGCGGTGCTCGCCACGGCCACGGTCGTGCCGATCTTCCTGACCAGCATGACGGCGTGGCCGCTGTCGTGGATGGTCGAAGAACACGTCGACCCCGCTCGCCTGTTCCAGGCCAGCGCCCACGCCGCCGCCTTCGCCCTGCTGTTCCTCGCCCTGACCACGGCCGCATCGGTCGTCGGCCGCACGCAGGTGCACGTCGCCGCAGCGGTCGGCGCGTTCATCGTCGTGCAGGTGCTCGTCTTCTTCGTCCAGGTGATCCGCGCCGGCAGCGTGTTCCGCCTCGCCGACTTCGACGTGTTCGGCCCGCTGCTCATGGGCCACCAGCCGTTCGCCGACGTGTTCGTCGAGCGGACCATCTGGCTCCTGGCCGGTGCGGCGGTCCTGTTCGCGGTCGCCGTCCGGACGTTCCGTCGCATCGAGCCGTGATGCCGATCCCGCTCGTCGTCGCGCTGACCCTGCTGCGCGAGGCGCTGCGCGCCCTCGCCTTCCCCCTGCACGCCGCCCTCTACTGGCTGCGGCGCGACGCGGCGCAGCAGCGGTCGCGCGAGATCCTGGCGCACTGGACGAGCGCGGCCGACGGCGAGGCGCTGTCCGACTTCCTCGCCGCGCACCCGCCGCGCCGCACCGACCGCCCGCACGTGTTCCTGTCGGCCGGCGAACCCTCGGGCGAGGCGCACGCCGTGCACCTGCTGCGCGCGG
The DNA here is from genome assembly GCA_035305285.1 of Planctomycetota bacterium. Lineage (GTDB taxonomy): Bacteria > Planctomycetota > UBA1135 > UBA1135 > UBA2386 > DATGPD01. The sequence continues at coordinate 1,735 of DATGPD010000523.1, read as the reverse complement.
TGCCGGTGAGCGCCCGGGTACGTTGGACCTGCTTCGGCGGTCCGCGCATGGCCGACGCCGGCGGCGAGGTGCTCGTCCCGCTCAGCAACCACGCGGTGATGGGCGTGCGCGGCGCATTGCGCGCGCTGCCGTTCCTCGTCCGCACGTTCGCGCGCTTCCTGCGCCTGCTGCGCGACGACCGCCCCGACCTCGTCGTGCTGGTCGACTACCCCGGCCTGCACCTCGTCATGGCGAAGGCCGCGCGCCGCGCCGGCGTGCCGGTCATCCACTACATCGCGCCGCAGTACTGGGCGTGGGCGCCGTGGCGGATGGCGCGCTACCGCGGCTGCGTCGACGCGTGCCTCGCGATCCTGCCGTTCGAGCCCGCGTTCTTCCGCCGGTCGGGGGTGCCGTGCGAATACGTCGGCCACCCCCTGCTCGACCACCTCGCGGCCGACCCGCCGGACCGCGCGAAGGTCGCCGCGCTGCGCGCCGACCGCTGGCTGTGCCTGCTGCCCGGCAGCCGGCGCGCCGAGATCGAACGCCACCTGCCCGGGATGATCCGCGTCGCGCGCGCGCTGCGCGAGGCCGACCCCGACGCCCGCGTGCTGGTCGCGCACCGCGATCCGCGGCGCGCCGAGCAGATCCGCGCGATCCTCGCGCGCGAAGGCGCCGACTTCGTCTCGTTCACCCTCGGGGAGGTCCGCGAGAAGCTCGCCGCGGCGCACGTCGTCCTCGCCAAGTCGGGCACGGGCTCGCTCGAGGCCGCCCTGGCCGGGGCACCGACGGTGGTCGTGTACCGGCTGGCGAGCGCGCTGCTCACGTTCGCCTACCGGCACTTCTTCTCCGTGCCCTGGTTCGCCGCCGCCAACCTCATCGCCGCGCGCACGGTGGTCCCCGAACGCTGCTTCCATCGCGACGACGGCTGGGACTGGGCGGCGCGCGAGGTCCAGCGCCTGTGGGCAGGCGGCCCCGCGCGCCTGCACTGCCTCGACCACCTCGCCGAGGTGCAGACCCGCCTCGGTGCGCCCGGGGCCAGCGCGCGCGTCGCGCACTGGGTGTGCGGCGCGCTCGGCCTCCTGCCGGAGCAGCAGCGATGAGCCGGCCCGACCCGATCCCGCGCACCGCCCCGCTGCATGACCTGCGCGCGCTGCTCGCGCTGTTGCGCCGCGAGGGCGAGCTGGTGGAGATCGACGTGCCGGTCGACCCCGACCTCGAAGCGGCCGAGGTGCACCGCCGGGTGATCGCCGCGGGTGGACCGGCGCTCCTGTTCCGCCGGGTCGGGGACTCGCCCTGGCCGCTGGTCACCAACCTGTTCGGCACCGCGCGCCGGATCGAGCTGGCCTTCGGGCCGCGCCCCGAGCGGCTCGCGCGCCGGATCGCGGAGCTGCCCCACCGGATCCTGCCGCCCAGCCTCGGCGGCCTGTGGCAGCAGCGCGACCTGGCCGCGGCGCTGCTCAAGATCGGACGCAAGGCGCTCCGGCGCGGCCCGGTCACAGAGGTCGTCGATGCGCCACCGCGCCTCTCCCGTCTGCCGCTCCTGCGCACGTGGCCGCAGGACGGCGGCCCGTTCCTGACCCTGCCGCTCGTCTACACCGAGCACCCTGACGGCCTCGGCGGCAACCTCGGCATGTACCGCGCGCAGCGCCACGACGACGGCCGCGTGGGGCTGCACGTGCAGATCGGCAAGGGCGGGGGGTTCCACCTCGCGGCGTACGAGGAGCGGGGCCTGCCGATGCCGGTCGTGGTCCACCTC
>DATGPD010000522.1:0-6603 GCA_035305285.1 Planctomycetota bacterium | reverse complement strand
AGCTTGTCGCCGAAGCTGAACCCGGCGAGCAGCAGCCGGTCGCGCGCCTCGTACACGGCGACGTTCACCCCGCGGTCGAGCTTGATCGGGGTGAACACGTTGCGGCTGCCGACCACCACGTTGGCGCCGCCGTCGTAGCCGAACGCCACCCAGTGGTCGGGGTCGAGGCGCACGCGCAGGATCGCCCCCGGCGTCTGCACCGGCAGCTCTTGGTCGGGCTGGATCGCCCTCTCGTAGTCGAACGGTTCGGCCTCGTCCGCGCCCCTGGCCCCCGGCTCCGCGGCGGGGGGGCGGTCGGTGCCGGCCGCGGCCGCCGGCGGGCTCTCGCGCTCCGGTGGCGCGTCCGCGGCCGCACCGTCCTCGCCGGGCCGCGGCGGCGCGCCGTCCTTGCGCGGCACCGGCCGGCGGCGGAACTCGCGCGCGCTGGCGAGCAGGCCGACGTCCTTCTCGGTCAGCCACTGGGTCGCGTCGCCGAGCGTGACCAGCGTGCCGCCCTCCTGCACCCAGGCCTTGAGCCGCTGCACGCCGACCGGACCCAGTTCGGCGGTGTAGCCGGTGCCGTCCGGGATCACGATCGTCGTGTAGCGGTCCAGCCGGGCGCGGGCGACGTGGCGCGTGCGGACCATCGTCACCGGGAGCCCGTAGACCTGCTCCAGCAGCCAGCGCGCCCAGCCGGTGGAATAGCTGTCCGCGGGGCGGTCGCACAGCAGCGCGATCTTCGCCTTGCGCACGAAGCGCACGTCGTTGCTGCCGAGCGCGACGCCCTGGTCGACCCAGCCGGTGTCGGTCGGGACGATCTCGGCGCCGGTCTGCGCGGCGACTTCGAGCATCGTCGCGTGCAGCGCCGCGGGATCGTGGTGCTCGGCGACGCGCACGATCGCGGTGCCCGCGCGGTACGTGCGGCCGGCCTGCGTGAAGCGCCTGGCCGCGCAGTGCACGCGCACGTCGGCCGCCATCAGGCGGGCGACCGCGGCCGGCGCGGCGAGCGTGCCCCACGGCACGAGGTAGGCGACCCGCGCCGGGGCGAACGCGTCGGCGCGCGGCACGCCGAGCGTGGCAGGGTCGACCGGCTCCGTGCGCCCCTGCGAGCTGTCCGCCGCGCTGTAACACTCCACGTCCCACAGCAGGGGCAGCGACCACGCGGTCAGGTCGTAGAAGTCGGTGTCCTCGCGGCGGTGGTAGCGGCGGTGCTGTTCGGCCAGGAACTCGGCGCCCATGTCGAGGTGCGCGACGAGGAGCACGTGTGCCAGGCGCTTCTGCGGTTGGGCGAGGGGGACGACGAAGGTCCCCGCCGGGAAGGTGCGCGCCGCCTCCGCGCCGCCGTAGTAGTCGCGCGTGCGCGCGTTGCGCAGCTCCTCCGCCGCGCGGCGCACGTCGATACCCTGCGCGGCGAGCAGGGCCATGAGCTGGGCGGTGCGCTGCGGGTCCTTGCCGGGCGGGAAGAGGTACTCGCGCACCGGGCCGCTGCCGCCTTCGCGGATCGCGCTGCGCCGGTAGTCGAGAAACGAGGTCAGCGCCTCGTGTCGGTTGCGCGCCAGGGTCTCGAGCGTCGCGAGGCTGGCGAGGAAGTGGTTGCGCACGCAGTCGCGGTAGTGCACCTCGACGTCGTCCTCGCGCCGGAAGCGCTGGCCGCGCACCGAGCCCTGCTCGTAGGTCATGCCGATGCTGCCCTGGAACAGGGGCCAGCCCTCGCCGTAGCCGGGATAGAAGCAGTCGTAGTTCTCGCGCGTGAAGTACGCGATGCCGAAGCGGTCGAACCACGTCGCGTTGTTGCGTCCGTAGCGTTCCAGCCAGCGACGCTGCGGCAGGGTGACCTCGGGGTTCACCGGCTCGGCGGGCGGCGCGAAGAAGTAGGTCGAGTTGCCGCCCATCTCGTGCAGGTCGGCGACCACGAGCGGCCACCACTCGTGGAACAGACGCACGCGCGCGCGGGTCTCCGGCTGGGTCATCCCGAACCAGTCGCGGTTCAGGTCGAACCAGTAGTGGTTGCTGCGCCCGCCCGGCCAGGCCTGTTGGTGCTCGGCGGCGTCCGGCTCCGGGTCGGCCTGCCGACCGCGCATGCCGCGGAAGCCCAGCACGAAGCGGTCGCGGCCGTCGGGGTTCTGCACCGGATCGAGCATCGTGACGCACTCGCCGAGGATCGCGTCGACCAGCGGGTCCTCCAGTGCGGCGCACAGGTGGTAGGCGACGGCGAGTGCCGCATCCGTGCCGGACGGCTCGTCACCGTGCACGTTGTAGATCAGCCAGGCGACCGCCGGCAGCGTGCGCAGCAGCGGCTCGACGCCCGCCTCGTCGAGGCCGCGCGGGTCGGCGAGCCGCTGCATGCCCGCCTGGACCTCGGCGCGCCGGGCGAGGTTGGCCGGCGCGGAGATCAGCACGTTGTAGAGCGGCCGGCCCTCCCAGCTCGTGCCGTAGCGCTCGACGATCAGGCGGTCGGACGCCCGGGCGAGCGCCTGCAGGTAGCGCTCGGCCTCGGCGTGCGTGCTCGGCTCCTCGCCGAGCGGGCGCCCGATGACCGCCGCGAAGGTCGGGATCGCCGGGTCGTGGCGCGACTCGGGCAGGAACGGGAAGTCCTGGGCGAGCGCGCCGCCGGCGAGCACGGCGGCGATGACGGTGACGAGCGGCAAGCGGGACGCGGACACGGGCGGGCACTTTAGGCGGTGCGCCGCGCGCAGCGGCTCGGGAGCGCTGTGTCGCGCGGCGACCAGCGCGGACGCGACGGCGACGGACGGCGGGCGCCGCGCGGCGCGAGCCCCGCTGGCGCACGGCGCCTGCCCGCGGAGGCGGGCACGACAGCGTCCGGCGCGACCGCGCGTGCCTTGGGCACGCGTTCGCGCAGCGCGCTTCACTGCTGCACGTAGTTCCCGGCCTGGCCGCGCGCGACGCCGTCGGCGTCGAGCCACGAGTCGAGCACGATGCCCTGGTCCGGGTCGGTGAGCCGGCGGATCAGGGTGGCGCCGAGCGGGCCGCACATGTTCGGGTCCGGCGCGCCGTCGCGCCGGTTCGGGCCCTGGCCCGGGGCGAACAGCGGGTGGGCGTTCGAGGCGAGCGGGAAGCCGTCCGGGCGCACGATCTTGTCGAGGTTCAACGCGACCCGCTGCAGGTCGAAGTTGTTCGCCGGCGCGATGCCCTCGGCGCCGACGCGGTTCGCGTTCGTGTCGAGCGGGTTCACCGGCGCACCGTTGGCGTCGAACAGGAACACGCCGCTGCCGAGGCCGGCGACCATGTGCACGAACAGCGGCGAGTTGAGCTGGTTGCCCGGGTTGCGGCCGAAGTGCTGCTGCAGCACGTTGAAGTCGAGTGCGGCGTAGTCGTCCGCCGCCATCGCCGCGCGCCAGGTCTGGTAGTAGCTGCCGTACTGCGCGAGCCCGTCGGTGGTCAGGTGGCACGCGACGCAGTAGCGCGGCCCCTCGTTCTGCGCGTCGACCCGGCCGCGGATCGAGTGTGCCATGATCACGTTGTGCCCGAGCGCGCCGTAGGTCGAGCTGTTGCCCATGCCGCGGCGGTCGCTGAAGGTGAACACCTGCGAGAACTGCCCGTTGCGATCGCGCCACTGGTAGAACACCTTCGTGTTGGCGCTGATCTGCGTGATCTTGTTATCCGGCCCGATGCCGAGCTGGAAGAACAGCGGCGAGATGTAGGTGAAATCGGCGTTGCGCTGGCGATAGACGATGCGGTCGCCGGTGATGTTGCTGAAGTTGTTGCCGGTGTTGTACTCGCCCTTCAGGTGGCAGCCGATGCAGGTGTTGGTCCACGCCGCGTGGCAGGACGCGCAGCTCATCGAGTCGCTGTGGCAGAACCCGTTCGCGGCGCTGCCCGCCTGGCGCGGTCCGATGCCGGTCGACGGATCGCCGTCGTTCCTGCCCATCGCGTACGACGCCTTGGCGCTGTAGACGGGCTGCCCGGTGATCGGATGCACGACGCCGGTGTCGACCACGACGTCGCGCGTCTGCTTGACGTAGTGTCGCTTGCCGGTGAGCCGGCTGGTGAGCCAGTAGTGGCCGTCCTCGTCGCGCACGACGTGGCGCTGCGGGACACCCTTGCGGTCGACGATCACCTGCGCCGGCGTGCCGTCGTAGGTCGTGCTCGCCACGGTCGGTGCGTAGCTCTCCAGCGTGCCGTGGCAGCTCTCGCACTGGATCGCCACGGCCTGCTCCATGCGGCTCCACGTGCGGTTGGCCGCCGGTGCGTTCACGTCGCCGCCGTGCAGGTCGTGGCTGCCGTGGCAGTCGATGCACCCCAGGCCAGCTTCGTGGTGGACGTCGGCCGGCGTGTCGTCGCGACCGTCGCCGTCGTAGTCCTCGAACAGGATGTACTGGTGGTGGTTGCGGCCGTTGAACGTGCGGTTGCCGACCGCCGGGTCGAACAGACGCCGGTCGTTCGCGGTGTTGCGGAACGTGACCGGGTTCGCCGGGTACTGCACCCGGTTGCGCAGGTCCTGGTTCTGGTCGAGGCGGATGCCCCAGTACTGCAGCACCGTCCGGTTGCTGCCCTGGTGGCAGCCGGCGCACGTGTGGTCGTCGATGCCTTCCACCACGTGGCCGTTCGCCAGCGTCTTGGCGACGCTGCGGATCCGGTGGCTGCGCACGTGCGGGCGCTCGGGTTCGTCGATGTCGTCCGGATCGGCGGGTTCGTCCTTCGGCACGTTCGGGTCACGGCTGCCGCTGCGTCCGCCGAGGCTGTACGGCATGTGGCACGCGGTGCAGCCCGACGAACGATAGTCGCCGGCGCGGTTGTTCGCGCCCGCGCTGCCCAGGTGGCAATCGCCGCAGGTGAACGCGACCTGCTCGTGGAACAGGTCTGCGAGCGGCGAGTCGGGGACCACGCGCTTGTCGGGGAGCTGGTACTGCGCGAGGTTCGCCGCGTCGTACGCCGGGTTGCGATGGATCGCGCGCGGCCCGGTCGCGTTGAACTTGCTGAAGACCGGGAACTCGCGCAGCTTGCCGATCGCGCCGATCTTCTCGAGGTCGAACACGAAGCGCGGGTCCTCGACCGCGCGGAACGCGACGTCGGCGGCGGTGTCCTCGTACAGGTCCCGGTTCTCGGGGACCGAGTTCGGCGCGCCGATCGAGAACGTCGCGCCCGACAGGAAGCCGGACGCGGTCGCGAGCGGGCTGTTGTAGACGCACTCGGCGTGGGTCTGATGGCACGCGCCGCAGGCGCGGCCGGCCTTGGCGACGCGCACGTCGCCCGGGTTGACGAACTGCAGGTAGTCGAGGCCGGTGTAGGTGACGCCGTCGACCGTGTAGTCCGGGACCTTGTCGAGGCCGGTCAGGGTGAGCTTGTTGAAGTACGCCTTCGGGTCGGTGCGCTGCTTCTCGCGGTCGCCGATCTCGGGCGGGGGCGGCACGTGGCTCGACGCCGCATCGCGGCCGTTCGGGTTGCCGCCATGGCAGGTCGTGCACGACAGGTTGTCGGCGCCCGGGAACGGATGCGGGTTCTCCAGGCCGGGCCCGGCGTAGTCGTCGGCGTGCGACCCGTTGTGGCAGGTCATGCACGACTGCGCGCTCGACGCGACGTCACGGCCGCTCTGGTCGATGCACGCCCCGAGCAGGGCCAGCAAGGCGAGTACGCTCCTCCGCGGAGCCGGGCGAGCGGGACGTCGCATGGTGCACACTCCTTCGGCGGTTCGGGCCGTCCCGTTCTTCGGCACGGGGCCTGCCCAGGAGTGAGGCGGGGGTCCCGGTCCGGGGCGGCGGCGCCGCAGGTCTCCATGCGGCGGCCGATTGCGATGGGAAAACGCCGGGCCGCGGACGTAAAGGCAAGGGTCGGACCACCCCGAGCTGCTCGAGGTGATGCATCAATACGAGGTGGCCTGGAGAGAGACGGCTGCCCGGATCGAGATAGGCATCCACCAGTATTGGCGTTGATCCACTCTGGTATGGCCATCACTGAAGGAGCAGCTTCCTGCGTCTGAGCCGCACTGCGCGGAAGGGTTGGTCCGCCAGGGACGGTGGTCAATCGGCGGGCCATTGAGCGGTACATGCTTGCCTGCTTCCAGCCGGCCGACGTGCTACGAGCGAGCTGGCAGTAGACGTTTCGTGTTCGGCGCGGGTATGGTGAGCGCTTGCGTCGAAAGCGCCCTTGGCCTTCGTCACTGCTCTGGTTGGGCGAGGGCGATCGGCAGCCGCGGATCCTGCTCCCGTGCTCCCGTTCGGGTTATCGTCGTCGCCCCCGGAGAATCGCGCGCCCTACTTCGCCCGCACCGACAGCACGTTGCGGGTCGGGAACGCGATCAGGTAGCCGGCATCGATCTCGATCCAGTCCGGACCGAGCGGGGATACGAGGGTGCCCTCGAACACGCGGTCGTCGATCAGGCGCACCTGCACGTGCATGCCCGGGCGCAGGCCGAAGTAGCCTTGCGCCGGCTGCGGCGGCGGCACCGGCTGCGCCGGTTGCACGGGCGCGGCCGGTGTGCTCGCCGCGGACCCGCCGCCCGGGCGCAGCTCCTGCCCGGCGCGGGCCGGCCGGAAGGTCGCGCTCGGATCCTGGTCGCGGCGCGCGTCGAGGTCGACGGTCAGCGGGAAGTGGTCCGAGTACGTGCGGTGCCACGCGTCGAGCGCGGCTGCATCCGGGGAGCCCTGCGCGAACGGACCGTGCACC
>DATGPD010000521.1:0-5178 GCA_035305285.1 Planctomycetota bacterium | reverse complement strand
CAGGAGCGTGCCGAGCAGGAACGCCGGATGCGTGAACTGCAGCACGAGCCGTCTACTTGTGGCGCTTGGCGCGCGACGCGCGCAGGGCGAGGAACGACGACAGCACGACGTCGAGCGGCTGGTGGGTCAGCAGGCGGACGTAGTCGATGCGCTGCGCCAGGCACCCGTGGCGCACCTGCTCCTGGAAGGCCTGGATCTCCTGCAAATAGGCGTCGCGCAGCGAGCGCGGATCGACCAGCAGCTCGGGCATCTGCTCCAGCCCCTCGAACATCGTCATCCGTTCGAACGGGAACTCGACCTCGTCGCGGTCGAGCACGTGGAACACGACGACGTCATGACCGCGCTGCGCGAGCGCGCGCAGGCCGGCGAGCACCTGCGCCGGGTCGTCGAACAGGTCGGAGAACACGAGCACCATGCCGCGCCGGCGCAACTCGCGCGCCAGCTCGCGCAGGACGACGCCGACCTTCGTCTTCGCCGACGGCTTCGCCTCGGCGAGGCTGGCGTAGATGTTGCCGAGGTTGGCGCGCGTGTTGCTCGCCGGCACCTGGCGCACGACCTTCTCGTCGAACAGGGTCAGGCCGACCGCGTCCGACTGCTGCTGGATGAGGTAGGCGAGCGCCGCGAGCGCGGTGGCGGCGTAGTCGAACTTGGTCATCGCCCCTTCGCCGCCGTACGCCATCGACTCGCTCTGGTCGAGGAACAGGTGGGCGCGGAGGTTGGTCTCCTCCTCGAACTCCTTGATGTAGACCCGGTCCGACTTGGCGAAGATCTTCCAGTCGACGTAGCGGATGTCGTCGCCTGGCACGTACTCGCGGTGCTGCGCGAACTCGACCGAGAAGCCGCGGTACGGCGACTTGTGCATGCCGGTCACGAAGCCCTCGACCACGAGGCGGGCGCGCAGCTCCAGCTTGTCGACCTTGGCGAGGACCTTCGGGTCCAGGTGCTTGGTGGGTGCTTCCATGCTCTAGCTCCGCACCCGCCCGGCCGGCGCGCGCGGGCTCACTGGCGGATCACCTTGGGCAGGTTGCCCGCGGCCATGGCCGCGGATTCGTTCGGCTTGATCTCCTCCAGCAGCCGGTCGACGACGCGGTCGGGCGTGATGCCCTCCGCCTCGGCGGCGAAGCTGGTGATCAGGCGGTGGCGCAGCACCGGGTGGGCAACCGCGCGGATGTCCTCGGCGGCGACGTAGAACCGGCCCTGGAGCAGGGCGCGCGCCTTGGCGCCGAGCACGAGGTACTGGCTCGCGCGCGGTCCGGCACCCCACGACAACCACTCCTTCGCCCACGCCGGGGCGTCGTCGGTGGTCAGCCGGGTGGCGCGCGTGAGGCGCAGCGCGTAGTCGAGCACGTGGTCGGCGATCGGCACGCGGCGGACGATCTGCTGCAGCTCGAGGATCTCGCCGCCGCCGAGCACCGGGCGCACCTGGGCGTCGAGGTTCTCGGTCGTCCGGCGCAGGATCTCGCGTTCCTCGTCCATGCTGGGGTACTCGACCTTCACCATGAACATGAAGCGGTCGAGCTGTGCCTCGGGCAGGGGGTAGGTGCCTTCCTGCTCGATCGGGTTCTGCGTGGCCAGCACGAAGAACGGCCGCTCCAGGTCGTGGCGGGTCCCGCCGACCGTGACGTGGTATTCCTGCATCGCCTCCAGCAGCGCGGCCTGCGTCTTGGGCGGCGTGCGGTTGATCTCGTCGGCGAGGATCACGTTCGCGAAGATCGGCCCGCGCAGGAACTTGAACGCGCGCGTGCCGCTCGCCTTGTCCTCCTGGATGACCTCGGTCCCGGTGATGTCCGAGGGCATCAGGTCGGGGGTGAACTGGATGCGGTTGAACGACAGGTTCAGGACCTTCGACAGCGTCGAGATCATCAGCGTCTTGGCGAGGCCCGGGACGCCGATGAGCAGGCAGTGACCCCGGCAGAACAGGGCCATGAACAGTTCGTCGATGACGTGGTCCTGCCCGACGATGACCTTGCGCATCTCCTCGCGCATCGAGGCATAGGCGGACTTCAGCTTCTCGACCTGCTGGAGGTCGTTCGAGGAGGGTTGGTTGGCTTCGGTCATGTTGTCGTCTACGGACAGGATCGACGGGTTGCGTGTGCTAGCCTAGCAGCCCGGGGGAAAAGCGTGGCAGCCGCGGAGCATGGCGCGGCCGCGCGTCGTGCGCGTCGGTCCGTGCGACCTGTACGCCGTGCAACGCTCGAAGCACGGCAAAGCTCCGTGCGCGCGACGTGCGGTGGGCAGGCGGGCGGGCACGCGAACCGTTCACCGCCGGGCCGGCATCCAGGCCGGCAACGCCGGCATGCCGGGCACCGGCTCATCCAGCAACTCGCCCGGCGTCAGCCCGGCGCGATCGATCGCGAGCAGGATGGTCTGCGGATCGGTGCGCAGCGACTCATCCTCGCTGCGCAGGGCGGCCAGCCGTTCCGCCAGCTCGGCGAACGCCGCGCCGCGCTCGGCTTCCACCGCGCGCAAGTGCTCGTGTTCGCGCAGCGCCGGCGCCGTGCCGGTAAAGAAGAGGAGCACGCCGGCCGCGGTGCACGCGACCGCGATCAGCGCCGAACCAAGCCATCCCTCGGGACCGGCCCGCATGCGCGGCGGGGATGCTAGTGCATCCCCGCCCCATGCGCCAGATCAGCACCGCACGGCGCCGCGCCGAAGGACGCGGACGGCCGAAGTGCGCCGGGCGATGCGGGCGCACGAGGTCCGCCGGACGACCGCGCGACGTCCGGCGCGCGGCGCGCCGGACGCTCTCTCCGCGTGCCGCTTGCGCGCTCAGGCGATCCCGTACACCGCGGCGTCGCCGAGGTGCTCCTCGATGCGCAGGAGTTGGTTGTACTTCGCCACGCGGTCGCTGCGGCACGGAGCGCCGGTCTTGATCTGCCCGACCTGCGTGGCGACCGCGAGGTCGGCGATCGTCGTGTCCTCGCTCTCGCCCGAGCGGTGCGACATCACCGCGCGCAGCCGGTTGCTGCGCGCCAGCTCGATCGCTTCCAGCGTTTCGGTCAGCGTGCCGATCTGGTTGACCTTGATCAGGATCGCGTTGGCCGCGCGCGTGTCGATCCCGCGCCGCAGGCGCGTGGTGTTCGTGCAGAACAGATCGTCGCCGACGAGCTGGACCTTGTCGCCCAGCTCGCGGGTCAGGTGCTGCCAGCCCTCCCAGTCGTCCTCGGCGAGCCCGTCCTCGATGCTGAAGATCGGGTACTTGCTGCACCAGTCGCGGAACAGCGACACCATCCCGTCCGAGTCGAGCGTCACGCCCTCGCCGCGCAGGCGGTACTTGCCGTCGTGGTACAGCTCGGTGCTCGCCGCATCGAGCGCGAGCTTGACCTGGTCGCCCGGCTTGTAGCCGGCGCGCTCGATCGCGGTCATGATCGCGTCGAACGCGGAGACGTTCGACTTGAGGTTGGGCGCGAACCCGCCTTCGTCGCCGATCCCGGTCGACAGCCCGCCGTCGCGCAGCACGCGCTTGAGCGCGTAGTAGATCTCGCTGCCCATGCGCAGCGCCTCGCGGAAGTTCGGCGCCGCGTGCGGGACGATCATGAACTCCTGGAAGTCGACGTTGGTGTCGGCGTGCTTGCCGCCGTTCAGGATGTTGAACATCGGCACCGGCAGGCGGCGCGCGGCGACCCCGCCGATGTAGCGCCACAGGGGGATGCCGTGCTCAGCGGCGGTCGCCTCGGCGACGGCGAGGCTGACGCCGAGGATCGCGTTCGCGCCGAGGCGGGCCTTGTTTGGGGTGCCGTCGAGCGCGCACAGGTGGCGGTCGATCGCGACCTGTTCCTCGGATTCGCGGCCGAGCAGCTCCTCCTGGATCTCGGTGTTGACGTTCTCGACCGCCTTGAGGACGCCCTTGCCGCCGTAGCGCGAGCCGCCGTCGCGCAGCTCGACCGCCTCGTGCTGCCCGGTCGACGCGCCGGAGGGCACGATCACGCTGCCGCGTGCGCCCGATTCGAGCGTGACCTCCACTTCGACCGTGGGATTGCCGCGCGAATCGAGGACCTCACGGCCGTGGATGTCGACGATGGTGGACATGCCGGCAATCTAGCAGGCGCGGCGCGCGGTCCCAGCGCGGGGGTGCCTCGCGCGCGGTTCGGGCCGTTCCAGGCTCCCGGCGCATCGCCGGATCGGTCGCTCGGCGTGCGCTCCTGCGGAGGCGCCCGGCGCGAACGCGGTGGCAGGCTCCGGTGACGCGGGCAGACCGCCTGCGCCCGGGTGTGGCGGTCCGTCTACCCGCGCCTCGCACGGCCGCCGGGATTCTGCCAGCCAGCCCGCGGCGAAGGCCGCTACTCCCGGCCGCTCACCTCGACGATCCAGCTCCCGTCCGCCTGTTCGCGCAGGGCCACGCGCACCGCCAGCAGCTCTTCCAGCAACGCCGCGTTCGTGCGCGTGTGCCCGGTCGGCGCGGACGTGCGGAACACGCCGCCTCCGGCGACCGCGAGCGGCAGCAGGAGCTGGTCGGCGAGGTGCGCGCCGACCGGGGCGCCGTGGCGCAGGTAGGCGAGCGCTTCGCCGGCCGCGCGCTCGGCGACGACCTCGGCGGGGACGCCACGCGCGCCGATCGCGCTCGCGACCTCGGTGACCTTCTCGCTGCGCAGCTCGACCGCGATCGCGTTGCCCGGGCCGAGAGACTCCTCGGTCGCCACGATCCGGCAGTCGAGCGGCTCGGGCAGGCCGGCCGCGCGCAGCACCTTCACCTCGCGCTCGGCGACGTGGCGCGGCAGGCGCGCGAGCACGACGTGGACGGTCGTACCGCGCAGGGCGCCGCGCTCGGTGAGCGCGAGCGGGCGCAGCGGCGCGGGATCGACCTCCACCTCGATCCGCCCGCCGCCGCGCGGATGGAACCCGGGGCGGACCAGGCGCGCACCGACCTTCGCGCCCATCCGCGCGAGCAACGGCAGCAGCGCGTGCGCGAAGAACTCGAAGGGCGGTGCGAGCGGGTTGTGCGTGCCGCCTTCGACGGCGACCGTCGACCGGTCGCGCGCGACGAGGAATGCGGGCAGCACGCACTGCAGGAGCAGGGTCGCGCTGCCCGCCGTGCCGATCGCGAAGGTGTGCGCGCGCGCGACCAGGCGCCCGGGTCGGAACTCCAGGGTCTGGCTGTCGAGCCGGGCGCCCGCGACTTCCGCGCCGCACAGCGCCGCCGCCGCGTGCACGCAGGCGAGGTGCTGCGGCTGGAGGCCG
>DATGPD010000520.1:0-13737 GCA_035305285.1 Planctomycetota bacterium | reverse complement strand
GAGGCGCGCCAGGTCCTCGTCGAACGCCGCGACCACGTCGGGCCACTGGTAGGTGGGCTTCGGGTCGTTGCCGCCGAGCCACACCTCGAAGCCGGGCCAGCCCTCGGGGCGCAGGTGGTCGAGGTCGGCGAGCGCGCCGTGCGGCGTGTTGTCGAACTCGGCGGCGACGATCCGGCAGCGCGGACCCTGCAGGTCGGCGAGCAGGCGGGCGTCGTCGCGGCAGGCGCCGAGCACCAGGTCGAAGTGCCCGCTCGCCGCCGCGGCGCGGTACACGGCGCGGCAGAACAAGACGTCGCCGCGCGGCCCGTTGCTGTACAGGAACAGCGGGGTCATGCGCGGTGCCTCCGCCGCAAGCGCCGGAACACCGCGTCGCCGCGCGCCGGATCGTCGCCCGGCTCGATCGCGCGCAGCGCGAAGCCGTCGCCGCCGGCGGTGCGCAGGAACGCCTGGATGTCCTGCGGCAGCGGTGCGCCCTCGTAGATCGGCCGGAACAGGACCGCGACGCAGACGAGGTCGACGTGGTGCAGTACTTCGCGCGCGCCGCGCAGGACCTCCAGCTCGGTGCCCTCGGTGTCGACGAACAGGAGGTTGTAGCGCGTCGGGTCGAAGCGGCCCTGCGCCACCAGCTCGTCGAGGGTGTGCACCGGCACGCGCAGCGGCGTGCGCGGCGCGCCTTCGCGCAGCGGGAGGAACGACGCGTGCTGCGGGTCGCCGGGGACGTGGAGCACGCGCTCGCCCGGGCGATCGCCCGCGGCGACCGGCAGGAGCACGTCGCGCCCGGCGCGCGCCGCGCACCGGCGCTGCAGCGCGGCGAACGCCTGCGGCTGCGGCTCGAGGAACGCGCGCTCCTCGATGCCGAGCAGGTCGAAGGCGGCGACCTCCTCGCCGCTCCCGGCGCCGACCTGCAGGACGCCGCGGACCTCCTCCAGGAGCTGTGGGTACTGCCACAGCACGTGGCCGCGCAGGCGTTCGCGGCAGACCACCGCGAGGCGGTGACGGCGGGTCGCGCGGCGCGCTTCTTCGAGCAGCCGGCGCGCCGCGTCCGCGTCGCGCACCAGGAACTGGTACGCATTGCCGAGGCACGGCAGCAGGACCCGGTCGAGCAGGTCCTGGTCGAGCGCGCGGCGCAGGTAGGCCGCGCCGAGGCGCGCCGCGCCGCGGAACAAGGTGAGCGTGCCGAGCGCGAGCAGCAGTTCCTTGCAGTGCGGTGCGGCCGCGAGGCTCGCGAGCAGCACGGCGCGCAGCGCCGGCCGGCGCTCGGCGGCCGCGGCGGCGAGGCCTTCCGCCTCGGCGATCCGTCCTGCGGCGAGGTGCTCGCGCGCCGCCGCGAGGAGCGGGGCGCACTCGGTCCAGGCGGCGACCGCCTCGTGCGCGGCTTCGCCCGTCGCCGCGCGCAGCACCACCGCATGCTCGTTGCGCGCGAGCGCGCGCGGATCGAGCACTGCGTCCTCGCCCGGCACGGCCACGAACCCGCCGTCCACGGCGTGGATCGAGAAGCCCCGCGCCGTTCCCGCGTGCGTCGGAGCCGGCGCGAGGACGAGGCCTTCGGGCATCGGCGGCGACGGCACCGAGTGGTCACCCTGGACGTAGCACCAGATGGCGTGCGCCCCGCCGAACCGCCGGCAGCGGACGCCGCGCGGCGCGAGCACGTCGCGCTCCAGGTCGGCGACGAACCGGTCGACGTCGAACGGCTGCGTCGCCTCGGGGCAGGCCTGGCTCAGGTCCGCGATCGCCACCAGGCCGCCGGGGCGCACGAGCGGCGCGTAGAGCGCGTGCTCGGCGCGGCGTGCGGCGTAGGTGGAGTCGCCGTCGAGCAGCACGAGGTCGCACGACGGCGCCGCGGCGCGCACCGCGGCGGCGACCGCCGGATCGCACGGATCACCGGGGATCCACGGCAAGCGCGCGGGCTCGTCCCCGGCCTCGGAGGCGGTACCGCCGACGCGCACGACCCTCGTGCCGAGCAGCGCGAGCGCGCGCTGCATGCCGGCCCGGCCGCCGACCTGCACGAAGGTGCCGCGCAGGCCGCGCGCCGCGACCGCGCGCAGCAGCTCGTGGAACGCGTCGCGCGCGTGCGCGATCGCGGGCCGGTGCCGCCAGGGATGCTGCGTGTCGGCGTATCCGTAACCGAGCCGCTCGGGGTCGGCGGTCGCCACGTCGTCGATCGCGCGTGCCAGCGCGAGCGCGTTCATCGGGTCAGGAAGTTGCGGCCGGTGCGCACGCGCTGTCGCCACCAGTCCAGCAGGTCGGCCATCGTCTGCGCGAACGGGATGCGCGGCTCCCAGCCGGTGTGCGCGCGGAACTTGCTCGTGTCCGGTACCTGCAGGTCGGCGTCGATCGGGCGCAGCCGGTCCTGCTCGACGACGACCTCGATGCCTTCCACCGTCGACAGCGAGAGTAGGTGGCGCAGCATCTCGCCGATCGTGCACGTGTGGGTGCCGCCGATGTTGTAGGAGGCACCGGGCACCGGGTCCCTGGTCACCAGCAGGTGGTAGGCGCGCACCGCGTCGCGCACGTCCGCCCAGGTGCGCAGCGAGTCGAGGTTGCCGGCCTTCAGCACCGGCGGGATGCGCCCGGCCTCGATCAGCGCGATCTGCTTGGCGAAGCTCGACTCGGCGAACACGTCACCGCGCCGCGGCCCCGTGTGCGTGAACATGCGCGTGGTCATCGCGCACATGCCGTAGGCCTCGGCGTAGAAGCGACCGAGCAGGTCGGTGCCGACCTTGGAGATCGCGTACGGCGACGCGGGGTGGAACGGCGCGTCCTCGGCGATCGGCAGCCGGTCGCGCGGCACCCTGCCGAACACCTCGGACGAGGCGCACACATGTACCACCGGGCGCAGGCCCGAGCGACGGATTGCCTCCAGCAGGGCGGCGGTGCCGAGCACGTTGGTCTGCAGGGTCTCCAGCGGCGCGTCGAAGCTGGTCTTCGGGTAGCTCTGCGCCGCGAGGTGGAACACGTAGTCGGGCCGCGCCTGCGCGACCGCGCGCTCGACCGACGGGTAGTCGTTCAGGTCGCCGTACAGCAGCGTGACCCGGTCACCCGCGTCGATCCGCGGCAGCAGGTGGTCGAGGTTGGTGAGGTCGTCGGCCCAGCGCAGGAAGCCGAACAGCTCCCAGTCGGTGTTGGCCAGCAAGTAGTCGGCCAGGTGCGAGCCGACCATCCCGGTGATCCCGGTGATCAGACAGCTAGGACGGTCGGACATGGCACTGGGCGCGCATCCCGCCGGTGCTATCGGCGGCGCCGAGTCGGGCCTTTAGCCGGCGACGGAGGGGGGCGGTCGCCTTTCCCGAACCCTTCCGGGGTGTTCGGGGATAGCACCCTCCCACCAACCCCGATCCGATGCTCAGCCGCACGCTCACCTGTTCCGTCCTGCTGTCGCTCGCATCCGCGGCGCAAACCTTCGTGGTCGACGCGGAGAACCGACCCGGCACGGACTTCACCAGCCTCGTCGCGGCGATTGCCGCGGTCCCCAGCGGGTCCACGCTCCTCGTGCGCGGCGGCCGCTACTTCGAGAGCCCCGAGATCCAGGGGAAGGCGCTGGCGATCGTGTGCGAGCCGGCCGCCACCGTGCTGCTGCCCCTCGGCGGCGCCGCGGTCATCCGCGGCCTCGCGGCGCAACAGAACGTGACGATCCGCGACCTCATCCTCATCGCCAACAGCAACAACCCCTCCTTCAGCGCGCGGCTGAGCGCAATCGACGCCGATGGCCTCGTCCTGCTCGACGGCGTGCGCGGTGCCGGCGCCGCCGGCGTGACCCTGGTCGCGCGCAACTGCGCGCGGCTGAGTGCGCGCCGGTGCGAGTTCCGCGGCTCGCGCAGCGCCAGCGTCGAGGTCGAGGGCGGGAACGCCTGCTTCGAGTCGTGCTGGCTGGGGCGCGCGGAGGGCGCGAACGGCCAGGTGGGCCTGCGCCAGAGCGGCGGCACGGTGCAGCTCGTCGATTGCCAGGTCGACGGCAGCCAGCCGTTGCTCGGCATCTCCGGCCCCGCGGTCGACACCAACGGGAGCCTGCGCGTGCTGGGCAACAGCGTGCTGCGCGGCGGAGCCTTTCCGCCTGCGGCGCTCGCGATCGCCGGCACCGGCACGGTGCGCCTGGAGCCGTCGGTGCAACTCTTCGGCGCGAGCCCGCTGCTCGATCCTCGCCTGCAGGTGACGACCCGGGCGATGCCGCGGATGACCGCCGCGGCCCAGGCCGGCGGGCAGGTCGACGTCGCCCTGCACGGACCGCACGGCGACGCGGCGGCCATCTTCGTGGGGCTGCCCGGCGTTCCCGTGCCGTTGTTCGGCGACGCAGTCTGGCTCGGTGCGGACCCGCTCGTGCTTCGCCTCGGCGGCGTCGCGCCGCTCTCGTTCCGCACGGCACCGCTGCACAACCTCGCCCCGCCCGGCTTCTGCCTCGGCTGGCAGGCGGTCACGCTCACTCCCACCGGGACCGCGCAGCTCAGCAACCCGGTGTTCCACGTCGCCTGGTAGCGACCTCTCAGGGTGCAGCGGGATCCGCCTCGGCCGCCGCGTCGACGTAGCGCCCCAGCTCGTCACGCGCCGACAGGATCGGCTTCGCGATCGGCCAGGAGAACTCCCAGTCCGGATCGTCCCAGCGGATCGTGAACTGGCGGCCGGGGACGAAGTGGGTCGTCTGCTTGTACCAGTAGACGAGCACGTCGCTGAGCGCGACGACCGAGTTGCCGATGCCCGGCGGGATCAGGAGCTGACAGCGGCTGCGGTCGTCGAGGGTGAACGCCTGCCAGCTCTTGAAGGTCGGCGAGCCCTCGCGATTGTCGGCGAGCAGCGCGTAGCCCGTGCCGTGCAGCACGCTGACCAGCTTGGTGGTCTCGAAGTCGCCGTGCAGCCCGCGCAGCACGTGCTTGCGCGAGACCGACACGTCGTCCTGCACGAACTCGAGGTCGCCGCATACGGCGCGGTACTTCTCGGTGTCGAACAACTCGACGTACACGCCGCGGTGGTCTTCAAACACCTCGGGCTGGATCAGCTTCACGCCTTCGATCGCCGTGTCGCGGACGCGCATCCCGCCGTTCCTATCGGCGTGCCCGCGGAGTGCACTGAACCGGGCCGGCGCCTCCCGGGCGGCCCGCACCGGGACCGGGAACGGGCAAGGGCCGGGACTGCCCCCTGCGCAGGCCGGCGCGCCTGCGCGAGTCCCGTCCGTGTCCCGGTTCGTGGCGAAGGACCCGACGCTCGCCGCGGACGCTGTCCGGGTTCCGCGCAGCGCGGGGTCGCGTCGGGGACCCGCGGCGGGGGCGGCTTCCGCGCGCTCAGCGGTAGGACGCGAGGTAGCGCGTCACGACGTCGTCCGGGTCGCCGTCGGCGGCCACACGGCCGTCGGCGAGCCACGCCGCGCGCATGCAGAACTCACGCACCTCGGACATGTCGTGGGTGACGACGACGATCGTGCGTCCCTCTTCCTGCATGCGCCGGAAGCGCTCCTGGCACCGCGTACGGAAGCCGCTGTCGCCCACGGCGAGCACCTCGTCGACCAGCAGCACGTCCGGGTCGAGGTGAACCGCGACGGCGAAACCGAGGCGGACGGTCATCCCGGCCGAGTAGTAGCGCAGCGGCGTCTGCATGTGCTCGCCGATGCCGGCGAACTCGACGATGTCGGCGAACCGCGCGCGCATCGCGCGCCGCGTGAAACCGAGGATCGACGCGTTCAGGTAGACGTTCTCTTCGCCCGTGAGGTCGGGATGGAACCCGGCGCCGAGCGCGAGCAGTGGCGCGACGCGGCCCTCGACCGACACCGCGCCGCGGTCGGGGCGCAGGATGCCCGCGATCAGGCGCAGCAGCGTGGTCTTGCCGCACCCGTTCTTGCCGACGATGCCGACCGTCTCGCCGCGCGCGACGCGCAGGGTCACGCCGTCCAGCACCTGGCGCGCGACGCGTCGCCGCGCGCGCAGCAGGAGCAGGTCCTTCAGCGTGAGCGCGCCCTGCGCGTCGTGCCGGAACGTCTTGCAGACTCCTTCGACCGCGATCGCCCCAGCTCCTCGGCGATGCGCCAGCGCGCGCGGTGCAGTGCGACGCTGCCGGCGGCGAACAGGACCGCGCCCCAGGCCGCGGCGTAGCCGAGCGCGGCCGCACGCGGCGGCTCGCCGGCGACGATCGCGTCGCGCAGCCCGAGCACGACGTGGTAGAGCGGATTGAGCGGCAACAGCTCGCGCACCGCGGCCAGCGGAACGATGTCGGGCGACCAGAACACCGGAGTCGCGTAGAACAGCAGCATCGACAGCACGGCGACGAGCTGCGCGGCGTCGCGGAACAGCACGCCGAGCACCGCGACCAGGAACGCCGCGCCGCTGACCAGCAGGAACTCGACGCCGAGCCACAACGGCGCCGCCCACAGCGAGGCCTGCACGCCGCTGCCGAACGCAGCGTTGCCGGCGACGCCGAGGGTGAGGCCGATCGCGAGATGGACCAGCACCGACACGCACACCGAGAACGGCAGCACGGCGAGGGGGAAGGCGACCTTGCCGATCAGGTTGGCGTGGCCGCGCAGCACGTCGACCGCGATCGCGATGCTGCGTGCGAAGTAGTCCCACGCCATGTAGCCGATGAACACCAGGAACGCGTAGCTGCGCACGTCCTGCCCCGGCATCAGGCGCGGGAAGAACGCGGTGAACACGGTCGTGACCAGGACCGGCACGCCGAGCGCGAGGAGCACGCCGAAGCTGGAACGCTGGTAGCGCACGACGAGGTCGCGGCGCACGAGGTTGCGCAGCATCTCGCGATGGCGCACGAGGTCGCCGACCACCCGGAGCGCGCTCATGCGTCCACCTTCCGCGAGTTCGGTTGCGGCCGCCAGCGGAACGGTCCGAGGAATCCGCCGACCGCCTCGGCGACGATCAGCGACGGCGGGAACGAGCCGGGGCGGACGCACGCACGCGCCAGGCGGCGGCCGTGCAGCCAGGGCAGCCCGAGCAGGACGCGGCCGAGCCCGCGCCGGTCGCCGTAGCAGCGGAACGCCTTCCACTGCGCCGCGACGTGCCCGCAGCCGTAGCCGAACAATTGACGACGCAGTTCCGCCATCGTCATCCGGTGCGAGTGCAAGACCCAGGCGCGCGGCTCGTAGCGGATCCGGTGCCCGGCGCGCAGCAGGCGGTAGAACAGGTCGGTGTCCTCGCTGCACGCCGCGCGCGTGCCCGCGCCGAGCAGCGGGTCGAATGCGCCGACCGCGCGGGCCGGCTCCACCGCGAGCCCCATGCTCGCGCCCGCGCCGATCAGCCAGGTCGGCGGCGAGCGCAGGCCGCGCTGCAGCCAGGCGGCGTCGAACTCGGCCGGCAGGAAGCCGCGGTTGAGGCCGCCGTACGCTTCGAACCACGCCTGCGCCGGGGTCTCGATCCCGGTCGGGACGACCGGCGCGGTCACGCACGCGAACCCGCCGGCGAGCGCGCGCGCCATCGCGCCGGCCCAGTGCGGCGGGACCTCCGCGTCGTCGTCGGTGAACGCGAGCCACGGCGTGCGCGTGGCCGCCAGCGCGAGGTTGCGGGCGATCGACAGGCCGGGGCGATCGGAGCGGATCGCGCGGCAGTCGTGTTCCCCGGCGAGCGCGAGCGCGGCGCCGTCGCGCGACGCGGAGTCGACGACCAGGACTTCCGCCGGGGGAGGATCGAGCCGGCGCAGCGCCGGAAGGCAGCGCGCGAGTTGATCCGGCCGGTCGCGCGTGCACACCGCCACTGTCAGCGAGCGCGCGGCCTCCGCACCGACCGCGGCGTCCGCGCCGCCTTCCGCGCGCGCCTGCGCCAGCCGATGCACCGCCGCGTCCGACAGCAGGGGGACCACCATGTCCGCGCGGATCTCGCCCGGCGCGTGCGCGATCGGCAGCCACTCGATCGGCTGCTCGCCGAACAGCACGAGCAGGTACACGTGCTCGGCCGCCGGCGGCTTGCACACCGCGGACGCGGACGCGAGGTCGAAGCGGACGGTCGGGCCGAGCAGAGCCTTCACGGGGCGTTCGCCTTGCGGAACCGGACCGCGACCATCACGCCGCGCGACGGGCGCTGGAGCAGGATGCCGAGCCACGTGACCGGCAACAGCAGACCGGTGACCAGGCGGCGGGTCCGTTCGCTCCAGTGCGCGAAGGTCACGTCGTGCGCGATCGCGGTCAGACCGTTCTGGAAGTGGCGCGCCTCCTCCAGCCGCAGGCCGGGCCACAGCGCAGCCAGTTGCTCGACGCGGTAGCCGATCCGGACGTGGCCCCACGCGGCGAGGATCTCGGCTTCGGACGGGAGCACGGGGCGCAGCAGGCGGAGGCGCGGATAGCGGAACGCGGGGGTCGGCGTCGACACCAGCAGCACGCCGCCCGGTGCGAGCACGCGGTCGACTTCGGCTGCCGCGGCGCGGTCGTCGGGGATGTGCTCGAGGACGTCGAACATGGTGACGCAGTCGAACGCCCCGTCGGCGAACGGCAGGCGCACCGCGTCGACCTGCACGCGCCGGCTGCCGGCCGGCGCGGCGCGCAGTTCGCTCCGGTCGCGATCGACGCTGACGATGTCGGCAGCCGGGAAGCACAGCTGGGTCAGGCCGCTGCGCCCGCCGCCGACTTCGAGCACGCGGCGTGGCGCGAGCCCGGCGAGCAACGGCCAGATCGCCGCCAACTTCTCGCGGTAGAAGAGGCCCAGCGTGTGCCGGTGCGGGAACGGGTTGCGCGCCAGGAACTCGCGTCGCGTCGGGATCATGACGAGCGCCGGACGTGGCGGTGCATGGCGAGCAGGGTGAAGGGACCGACGAGTCCGCCGAGCAGCTCCAGCAACACGTCGGTCACGCGCGCGCGGTGCCGGCCGAGCAGCCGGCCGAACAGGCGCGTGCCGAGCTGGTAGCGCAGCGCCCACCACGCCGCCGCGCGCAGGACCATGCCGCGCTCGCCGGGGCGGTCGAGGAAGTTGGCGGTCAGGAACGCCGTGTAGCCGCGTCCCCAGTCGTAGATCTGACGGCGCAGCGCGCGGATCTCGGGACGGTGCAGGTGGCGCACGACCGCGCGCGGCTCGTACCACAGCACGCCGCCGGCGCGCAGCACGCGGCAGAAGACGTCGAGGTCGCCGCCGCCGGGGAGCCGGCGGCCGGCGTCGAGGCGCGGGTCGAAGCCGCCGACCGCGGCGAGGAACGCGCGGTCGAACGCCATGTTGCACCCTGCCCCGCAAGCACCCGGCGCGTACAGCGGCAGTGCGCTCGCGGGCAGGCGCGTGAAGCGCCGGGCCGCGAACCCGCGCCCGAAGCCGCCGTGCTCTTCGAAGCGCACCTGCGCCGCGGTACGCAGTTCGGCCGGCACGACCGGCCCGGTGATCGCGACGCAGTCGCCGCGCGCGGCGGCATCCAGCAGAGCGGCTGCCCAGCGCGGATGCGCGGTCGCGTCGTCGTCGACGAAGGCGATCCAGTCGGTGGTGCATTCGGCGAGGGCGCGGTTGCGCGCGAAGTCGAGGCCCTGGCGCTCCTCGCGGACGTAGCGCACGCCGGGCGTGCCCTCGACCAGCCGGCGCGTGCGGTCATCGCTCGGCGCGTTGTCGACGACGAGGATCGTGAAGGTCGCTCCGACCGGCAGCGCCTGGGTCGTGAGCGCAGCCAGGCAGCGCGCGAGCAGTTCGGGCCGGTCGTGTGTGCACACCGCCGCGGTGAGCGACGGGAGCCGCGCGCGCGGGACGCGCGCCTCGAACGCGCGGCGCAGGGCCGAGCGCCGGCGCGCGTCGAGAAGCTCGATGCCGGCGGCGGCGCGCACCGCGTGCGTGCTCACCGCGCCGCCGGGCGCGGGCAGGTCGAGCCATCCGAGCGGGTCGCCGTGCTCGAACACGAGCACGCGGGCCGACCCGGGCGCGTCGTGTCCGTCGCACGGAGGCAGCGGGATCACGCCGCGCTCGGGCAGCGCGGCGAGGTCGACGTCGAGCATCCCGATGCCGGTGTTCACGCACCGCGCTCCTCGCGCCGCGCGCGCGCGAGCGCGCGCGGACCTGCGAACATGCCGCGCAGTTCCTGCCAGGCGAGGCCCGGGGGCCAGCGGCGCAGGCGGAGCGTGCCCGCGGCGATCTCGGCGACGTGGAACAGGATCTTCCACGCGAGGAACAGCGGTGCCTTCGGGTCGCGGTGCTCGGTCATGCACTTCCAGGCAAACGCGGCGCTGCCGACCCCGTAGTCGTAGCGCAGGCGACGCAGGGCTTCGATCGAGTCGCGGTGCACGTGGCGCACGACCGCGTCGGGACGGTAGACGACCTCGCCGCCGGCGCGGATCACGCGGTAGTAGAAGTCGAGGTCACCGCACCCGCGCGCCGGAGTGCCGACGTCGAGCGCCGGGTCGAATCCGAGCCGGCGGCCGACTTCGCGCCGGCACGCCATGTTGCAGCCGGTGCCCATGATGCCGGCGCGGACCGGGAAGAACGGCGCGCGGTAGTTGCGGTGGAAGCGCCGGACTTCGGTGCCGCGGTCGAAGCTCTTGCACGCCTCGAACAGGCGCTGCGCGTCGGTGCGCAGCTCGGCGGCGAGGACGCGGCCGGTCACGCAGGACACCTCTTCGCGGTCGAAGCCGCGGGCGAGCGCGGCGAGCCAGCCGGGTTCGGCGCGCGCGTCGTCGTCGAGGAAGGCGACCAGCTCGTTGCGTGCCTCCGCGAGCGCACGGTTGCGCGCGCGGTCGAGGCCGGGGCGCGGTTCGCGCACGAGGCGCGCGCCCGCCGCCTCCGCCGCGGCCGCCGTGCCGTCGTCGCGTTCGTCGTTGTGCACGACGAGCAGCTCGTCGCCGTCCTCGCGCTGCGCGGCCACGCTCAGCAGGCAAGCGGGCAGGGCGTGCGGGCGCCCGCGCGTGCACACCGCGACCGTGAACGGCGGTCGGGCGGTCATCGGGTCGTGACCCGGCCGGAGCCGGGATCGCCGGCCGGCGGCAGCAGGCCCTCGAGGCAGCCGCGACACTGGACGAGCGCGCGGGTCACCGCGGTGCGGCGCAGCAGGAGGGTGCCGAGCACCAGCTCGGCGGCGCTCGCGAGCAGCCGGGTCGCCGCCATCCACCAGGCCGCCCAGTCGGTCGGGTGCACGCGCCGCGCGAGGTAGGAGACGCCCCGGTAGTACGCGCGCCGCTTGCGCAGCCAGTCCGCGCGGAAGCGCGGCTGGCGGTGTAGCACGACGGCGTCCGGGACGTAGGCGATGGCGACGCCGCGGCGCAGCGCGCGCAGGAACAGCTCCGTGTCGCACGCGGCGCCGGACCACGTGCCGACGCCGATCGCGGGACAGAAGCCGCCGAGGTCGTCGAGCGTGGCGCGCCGGAACGCCATGTTGTTGCCGCAGCCGATGCGCCAGGCGGCGGCACGCGCGGCGCGACCGCGATGCAGGCGCGCCGCGGTCGCGGTGCGGACGCTCGCGCGGTACCCGCGGTTGAGCGGGACGACGCGGCCGCACAGGGCGGCATGGCTGCGCAGCGCGGCGCAGCACGCGGCGACCCAGCCGCGGTCGGGGACGCAGTCGTCGTCGGTGAAGAGCAGGAGCGTCCCGCGCGCTTCCCGCACGCCGCGGTTGCGCTTGTGGTTCAGGCCGCGCTCCGGCTCGTGCACGATGCGTACGTCCACGCCGGCGCAATCGAAGCCTTCGCCGAGCATGGCGCGAATCGCGGCGGGTTCCGTGCCCGCGACCACGACCACTTCGTGCCGGACGCCGTCGGGCAGTTCCTGGTCGCACAGCGCGACGAGGCAGTCCCGCAGGAGCGGCTCGGTGCCCTGCGTGCACACGACGACGCTCGCGAGGACGGGGGAAGGTTCTGCCGTCGACCCGCGGCTCTCGGCCGCGATCGCCGCGAACGCGCGCCGCAGCCCGGCCGGATGCTGGCGGGCCTCCGCCGCGGCGAATGCTCCTTCGTCGGGCGCCGGCGCCGCGAGCGCCTCCACGAGCGCGGCAGCGAGCGCGCCGGGCGAGGCGGCCGGAACGACGCGCGCGACCTCGGGCGCGGCCTCGGCCAGTCCGCCCGCGTCGGTGACCACGAGCTTCCGGCGGTAGCGCACCGCGAGCGGCAGCACCGCGCTCTGCGTCGCGCGCCGGTACGGGAGCACGACGAGGTCCGCCGCCGCGAACAGGTCGGGGACCTCGCGGTCGGCGAAGAACCGGTTCTCGATCCGCACGCGGTCCTCGATGCCGAGCGCGCGCGCGCGGGCGCGCAGGGGAGCTTCACGCACGTAGAACTCGCCTGCGATCAGCACGCGGAACGCGTCGTCCGGCGTCGCCGCGGTCGCGACCAGCAGGTCGTCGAGGCCCTTGTACGCGCGCACGAGGCCGAAGCAGAGCACCCACGGGCGGGCGTCCAGACCGAGGCGCGCGCGCGCGGCCTCGCGGCTCGGCGCCGGCGCCTCCGGCGCGAGGCAGGGCATCGGTACGCAGTGCACGCGCGCGCGGGGAACGAGCGCGAGGACCCGCTCCGCCTCGCTGCGCGCGTGGACCACTACGTGCCCCGCGCGGCGCAGCACGCTGCGCGCGAGCGTGCGCTGCAGCGGCACCGGCTGGTGCGGCAGGACGTTGTGGCACACGACCGCGAGGCGTTCGCGGGCGAAGCCGCGCGCCGGCAGCGCGCCGAGCAGCCACGCGAGCATCGGCGCGAACCACGGATGCCACCACTGCACGACGGCGAGGTCGGGCGCCGCCACCGCGATCTCGTCCGCCACGCGGCGCCACGTGCGCGGGTCGTACGGATCGAGTGCGGCGCCCGCGCCGGGCAGCGGCGCGCCGCCGTCGGGCGCGAGCTGCGAAGTACCGGGGAACAACAGGCGCGGGTACAGGCGGCGGTACGGATGCACGGTCACCGTGTGCCGCGCGCCGTCGTCTTCGTCGCTCGCGCGGAGCGCGCGCACGAGGGTCGCCGTGTGCGCCGCGATGCCGCCCCGGAACGGCGGCGCAGGACCGACGACGGCGAACTTCATCGGCCGTCGCGGACGGCGGGCGACGGCACCTGGGTCGGGCGGCGCGGTCCCTGGTCGGGTTCCTCGCGCAGCAGGTAGATGGCCGGCGCGCGCCCGGCGGCGTGCCGCTGCATGACCAGCTCGGCCGCGAGCGCGGCCACGACGAACTGGACGCCGACCACGCCGAGCGCGGCGGCGCACAGACCCGCGGCGGTGGCCGCGCCGGCCCACGCGAGCGCCGCGCCGCCGAGCAGCGCGAGCAGCAGCAGCACGACGCCGGTGACGCCGAGCGAGGTCATTGGGCTGCGGTCGAGGCGGCGCACGTAGAGCGCGGTCAGGAAGCCGAGCGTCGCCTCGACGTAGCGCCACGGCCCGTACTTGGTCCGCCCCGCGTGCCGCGGGCGATGATCGACGATCACCTCGCCGATCCGGAAGCCGTAGCCGTGCGCGACGATCGCGGTGAAGCGGTGCATTCCCGGCGACAAGTGCAGCGCGTCCAGCACCGCGCGCCGGTACGCCTTCAAGCCGGAGTTCACGTCGTGGATCGGTACGCCCGCGACCCGGGTCGTGATCCGGTTGAACACCGCGGCGAACGCGCGCCGGTGCGCGGGGTCCTTGCGGTTCCGGCGCCACGCCGTCACGAGGTCGTATCCCGCCGCGAGTTCGGCGAGCAGGAGGGGCACCGCGTCCGGCGAGTCCTGCAGGTCGGCGTCCATGGTGACCACCACCTCGCCCGTGCTGTGGTCGCGCCCGGCGGCGATCGCCGCCGACTTGCCGTAGTGCCGGCGCAGGGACAGCACACGGAAGCGCGCGTCGCCGCGGACCGCAGCGCGCGCCACGTCGGCCGAGCCGTCCGTGCTGCCGTCGTCGACGA
>DATGPD010000519.1:0-2773 GCA_035305285.1 Planctomycetota bacterium | reverse complement strand
TTGATGTCGACCAGCTCGCCGCTCCGGCGGTCGAGGCGCATGAGGCCGCCGTACTGGTACTGGGTGTAGACGATGTTCTCGTCCTCCGGATCGACCTGCACCTCGTAGCCGTCGCCGGTCACGGTGACGAACCAGTCGTCGTTGGTGATCCCGCCGAGGCGCGTGGTGCGCGACGGCCCGCCCATGCTGTTGTTGTCCTGCGTGCCGCCGTAGACGTTGTAGAACGGCCGGGCCTGGTCGGTGCTCACCCGATAGAACTGGGTGACCGGCAGGTTGGAGAAGAACACCCAGTGCGCGCCGGCGTCCCACGACTCGTACAGGCCGCCGTCGCCGCCGATCAGGATGTGGCGCGTGTTCGCCGGGTCGATCCACAGCGCGTGGTCGTCGACGTGGCGGTGCAGGTTGCCGAGCGTGGTCCACGTGCGCCCGCCGTCGCGCGAGACGGTCGTGAAGGTGTCGAGGCAGTACACGACGTCCGGGTCGAGCGGGTCGCACACCAGCTCGTTGTAGTACTGCGGGCTGGAGGAGACCTTGCCGCTCTGCTTGCTCCACGACTCGCCGCGGTCCGTCGAGCGGAACACGCCGCCCTGCCCGCGCTGCGCCTCGACGATCGCGTACAGGACGTCCGGGTTCGCGGGCGACACCGCGAGACCGATGCGCCCGAGGTCCACCGCCGGCAGGCCGCGGGTCACCTTGCGCCAGGTGGCGCCGCCGTCGGTCGACTTGTAGATGGCGGACTCGGGCCCGCCGTTCACCAGCGTCCACACGTGCCGCCGGCGCTGGTACGCAGAGGCCCACAGCACGCGCGGGTCGCGCGGGTCGAGGTGGACCTCGTTGATCCCGGTGTGCTCGCTGACGTGCAGCACCCGCGTCCAGGTCTCGCCGCCGTCGGTCGTCTTGTATAGACCGCGCTGCTCGCCCGCGCGCCACAGCGGCCCTTGCGCGGCGACGTAGACGACGTTCCCGTCGGTCGGGTCGATCGCGATGCGGCCGATGTGCTCGCTGTCCTCCAGACCCATCCGTCGCCAGCTCTGGCCGCCGTCGACCGACTTGTAGACGCCGTCGCCGAACGACACGCTGCGCTGGCTGTTGTTCTCGCCGGTGCCGACCCACACGACGTGCCGGTTGTTCGGGTCGATCGCCACGCAGCCGATCGAGTACGAACCCTGGTCGTCGAACACCGGCGTGAACGTCGCGCCGTGGTTGTCCGTGCGCCAGACGCCGCCCGAGGCGACGCCCACGAACCAGCGCGAGGAGTCGGCAGGGTCCACGGCGATGTCGCTGATCCGGCCCGAGGAGAGCGCCGGTCCGAGCGCGCGCAGCTTCAGCCCGGAGAGCGTGCCCGCATCGGGCAGCTCGGGGACGGGCGCGGCGGGGCGCGGCGGGTCCTGCGCGGCGAGCGCGGCGAAGGACGATGCGGCGAGCAGGGAAAGGGTGCGTGCGTGCTGCGCTCGGCGAGGCATGGCGCGAGTATCCCGGCGCAGATGGCGGCTGCCAGCGTGGTGCCTGCGGCGTATGGTGTCCGGCCGCGCACCTTCCGGACCATGCTCTTCGCCGACATCGCCCTGGCCGCGCGCATCGAGCGCGCCGAATGCCGCCTGCTCGCGAGCAACGCCGCTGCGATCGCACGCGCGCGTCCCGATGCCGGCGGCTTCCTCCGCGAACTGGCCGGAGGCGTCGCGTGCTACACCGGCCCGGACTCACCGCTCAACAAGATCGCCGGCCTGGGGTTCGGCGGGACGCTCGACGAGGACCGGCTCGCCGAGGTCGAGCAGGCCTACGCGGAGCGCGGGGCGCCGGTGCAGGTGGAGGTGGCCACGCTCGCCGACCGCGCGATCGCCGCGCTGTTGACCCGGCGCGGCTACGTCCTGCAGGGTCACGAGAACGTGCTCGGCCTCCCGCTCCCGCGCCCGGAACGGCCGCCGGTCGACGGAGTCGAGGTCGCGCCGGTCGGAGACGACGACGGCGAGGCGTGGATCTCGGTCCTGCTCGACGGCTTCGCGACCCCCGACGGCCAGGGCGTCGGCTCGCACGAGTCGTTCCCGCGCGCGGCGCTGGAGCAGATCCTGCGCGACCTCGCTTGCAACGCGAGCATCGTCCGCTACCTCGCGCGCCGCGCCGGCGTCCCCGCCGGCGGTGCGAGCATGGCGGTCACCGACGGCATCGCCCAGCTCTGCGGCGCCGCGACCCTCCCCGCGCACCGGCGGCGCGGCGTGCAGGCCGAACTGCTGCGCACCCGGCTCGCCGAGGCCGGCGCGCTCGGCAGCGACGTCGCGGTGATCACGACCGAGCCCGGCTCCAAGTCGCAGCAGAACGCCGCGCGTCAGGGGTTCGCGCTGCTGTACTCCCGCGCCGTCCTCGTGCGTGCGCCCGGCTGACGCGGACCCCACGTGACGAATCTGGTACGCGGCCGTCCGACCCGGCGGCCTCGTTCCGCGCGATCCTGTCGCCATGCGCCCTCGACTCTCGCGGAACGTCCTCGCACGCGTCGTCCTCAGCGCGGTGCTCGTGTGCTCCACCGGGCAGGCCGTGGCCGCGCAGGGGACCTGGAACCAGCTGCCGGTCTCCGGTCCCGGGCGGCGGCACAGCCACGCGATGGCGTACGACGCGGGCCGCGGCGTGGTCGTCCTGTTCGGCGGCCTCGACGGCGACCGGCAGGGTGGCCAGCTCTTCGGTGACACGTGGGAGTGGGACGGCAGCGCGTGGACCCGGGTCGCGACCACCGGCCCGATCGCTCGGCTCGGCGCGGCGATGGTGTACGACGCGCGGCGCG
>DATGPD010000518.1:0-2659 GCA_035305285.1 Planctomycetota bacterium | reverse complement strand
GGGTGCGGGTCTACTCGACCACGCTGACGAGCTGGAGTGCCGGCGGCTACTGGGTCAACCTCCTGTGAGGCTCGCATCGCGCGCCTGAAGTCGCGGGCTGCCGGCTCCGGCCGCGCAGCCCGCGCGTCGTTCGGCGGCACGGGAACGGCACTACGACCATCGCGAGCGCGGGCGAAGCAAGCCCCCGGCAGAGCGAGGGCCCCTTCTGCACCGCCCCACCGGCTGGCCGATGTGCGCGGCCCGCGACATCGGGGTAGTAGAGGAAAAGGAGAGGCCTCCCTCCGCCGTGGCGGTCCAGGTGGAGAATCGGGCGCGGCGAGGCGAAGGGGCATCGCGACGCGGGAGTCGCAGCGCGTGACGGAAGGCGCGTGCGAATGACGCCGGCGGCCAAGGTGACGGCGCGCGACTCTCGGGTCCGCAGGCCGCTTCCTTGCGCAGAGTGCGCGATGTCCGTGCGCCGACTTCCGGTGCGAGCCAATGATCCGTGGGCGGAGTCACGGTGGGTGTCGACAAGGGCCTGCGGGCAGCGCGGGAGTGCGCGCCACGCGGCGCGGGTGTCGAGCAGGAGTCATGCGATGAAGCCCTTCCGTGGGATCGCTGCAGTGGCGCTGACTGCAATGGCCGGTGTTGCACAGGTTCCGGTCGAGTCGGTGAAGCCCCTGCTCGTCACCCGACCGGGCTTCCAGCCGAACCGTTCTCGGACGGCGTGGCGCCGTCACCCTCACCCCCGCAGCCCACGCCGGGGAACACTTCACGCCGCCGTCGGTGCATGTCGATGAGGAGGGACCGAGGGGTGCTGCGGGTGGTCCGGGTCCTACCTTCCTGCGCGCGGGACTGGCACAGGTCCGCCGTTCTGGCGGTCGGCCTCGTGTTCGTGCTCCGGTGCGCCGCGGGCTACGGCGACCCGGTGATGATCGGCGAGGACTGGTGGGTCCTGTTCGAAGACCACCTGTGGGGACGGGACCTCGGTTGCCTCGTGCGGCCGTACGCGGGGTACGTGTCGTTCGGGCCGCGGTTGCTGGGCTGGGCGGCGTCGTTCCTCCCCGCCGGCGCGACCTGCTTCGCGCTCGCCTGGGCCGCGGGTTGCATCGGCGCGGTCGCGCTGGGGTGGTTGGCCTCGCCGCGGTTCGCGATCTTGCTGCCCGATCCGCGCGCGCGCGCGTTCGTGGCGGTGACGCTGGCCATGCTTCCGGTCGGCAATGCCGCGCTGCTGTGTGCGGCGATGTTCTCGCACTGGCACATGCTCTTCGCCTTGTGCCTGATGACGGTCGCGCGGCCGCCGGAGACGCGCCGGGGCAGGGCGTGCGAGCTGGTGGTCGGCGGGATCTGTGCCTGGTCGCACCCGCTCGCCCTCCTGCTCGCCCCGGCCTTCGCGTGGCGCGCGTGGACCGCCGAGGCCACCGCCGACCGGCGCCACTACGCGGCATTGACGCTCCTCGTGCTCGCCTACGCGGCGTTCGGCATGGACGGCAGCGCGACGATGGCATCGCCGGGGGAGACGCTGAAGGCGTCGGCGGGTCTGTGGACGAACTCGGTCGTCCCTGCGCTGCTGATGACGTCCGAGACGCACTTCGCGCTGCAAGAGTACGGGGTCTCGGGGTGGTGGATGCTCCTGCCGCCGCTGGTTCTCCTCGGCGGTCTGTGCCGGGCGCCGGCGCTGGCGCAGGTGCGCGTGCCGCTCCTCGCGCTCTTCGCGGCCGCCGTGCTGGTCTCGGTCGGGACCGCCGCTTCCCGGTGGGCGACCGAGCAGAAGCTCCTCTTTGCCTCGCCGCGCTACGTCTACGTCCCGAGCCTGTTGCTGGCGGCGGTCGCCACGATCGCGGCTCTGCGGGCCGCGGGTCTGCGTGCGCGCCTCGTCGGGTGCGTGCTCGCACTGCACGTGCTCGCATTGCACTCGCACGCGACCCAGCGGCGCTACGCAGTGCGCCCGGTCAGCAACGGCAGGGTCGTCGCGTTCGCGCACACGGTGAAGGCCTGGGCGCGCGAGCCCGGTCCGGCCGGTGAAGCGCGGCGTCTGGCCCTCCCCGGGCGCGCGTACGAGGTGGTGCGGCCGGCCCTCGGTCCGGACCCACGTTGAGGCCGGCGGGAATGCCTCCGCGAAGGCGTGCCGCGAGGCGACGCGGTCGATCGGCAGTCGCCGAGGCGGGACAGGAAGTCATCGGAGCGCCGGCGCGCGCAGCCGCTTGCCGTTGGGCTGCGCGCAACGCGGAGTGAGCGAGCGCCCGGGGCGCCCACCTGCCCGGCGGCGGGGCGGCACGTCGCCCGCGCGCGGGCTTCCCCGGTCTCGCACGGGCGCCAGCGCCCACTTTTTCGACCTTCCCGCGAACGGATCGGCGGGGATGGGTCTCGAGGGAGCAGCGCGGCCGCACGGGCCGCGGCGATCACGAAACCCTCGACAACCAATCCACGAAGGACTCAGTCATGTTCCCCTCCCGTCGTTCTCTCGGTCTGTGCCTTGCCGTCCTGCTTGCCGGCAGTGCCGCGGCACAGTCGCGCAGCAACACGTTCTTCCGCACGATCGGCAACACCTGGCTGGGCGGCAGCATCTACGTGGCGGCGTCGATGAGCGCGTCTCGCGTGGGCAACACCAGCACTGCGGGCGCGAACTTCTACGCGAACGTGGATGCGCACGTGCTGCGGTTCACGAAGTCGATCGCGG
>DATGPD010000517.1:0-4276 GCA_035305285.1 Planctomycetota bacterium | reverse complement strand
CGTACGCTCGCGATGCTGGAGGAGGCCGGGTTCGTCGAAGGGCTGGAGCTGGGCCAGGGTGGCAAGCTCTACGAGCACGTGCTCGGTCACCCGCACCACGACCACATGGTGTGCACGACGTGCGGGGCGATCATCGAGTTCTTCGACGACGAGCTGGAGCGCCGCCAGGAGGCGGTGGCGCGCAAGCACGGGTTCAAGATCGAGTCGCACAGCCTGCGCCTGTACGGCGTGTGCGCCGACCATCGGCGCCGGCGGGACCGGTCGTCGCGCAAGGGAACGCGCGCGTGAGCGTCGACCTCGAACCGGCACGGGTCCTGATCGTCGACGACGAGCGCGATCTCGCCGAGTCGTGCGCGTACTTCGTCGAGCGGGCCGGCATGCGCGCGACGGTCGCGGTGTCCGGGGACCAGGCGCTCGACCTGCTCGACCGCACGCGCTTCGACCTGGTGATCACCGACCTGCGCATGCCGCGCATGTCCGGGCTCGGGCTGCTCGACGCGATCAAGTCGCGCGACCCGGACATCGAGGTGCTGCTGATCACCGGCTACCCCGACATCGAGACCGCGGTCGCGGCGATCAAGAAGGGGGCGTTCGACTACGTGACCAAGCCGTTCGGCGAGCGCGACCTGATGGAACGGGTCGGCAAGGCGCTTGGCCGGCGCCAGCGGCGGCAGCCAGGCGGCGCCGGGCCGCGGCTGATCTACCGCTCGGAGCTGTACGGCAAGGCGGTCGAGATGATCGAACGCGCGGCGCGCACCGACGCGTCGGTCCTCATCCTCGGCGAGAGCGGCACGGGCAAGGAGGTCCTCGCCCAGCACCTGCACCGCTGCAGCCTGCGGCGTGAGCGCCCGTTCGTGCCGGTCGAGTGCGCCGCGATCCCGGAGAACCTCTTCGAGAGCGAGCTGTTCGGGCACGTGAAGGGCGCGTTCAGCGGCGCGACCGCGACGACGCTCGGCCTGTTCGAGGTCGCGCACGGCGGCACGCTGTTCCTCGACGAGGTGGGCGAGCTGCCGCTGTCGTTCCAGCCTAAGCTGCTGCGCGCGCTGCAGGAGCGCCAGGTGCGGCGCGTCGGTGACCACGCCTACCGGCAGGTCGACGTGCGCCTCGTGTGCGCGACCAACCGCGCGCTCGACAAGGAGGTCGAGGCCGGCAGGTTCCGCGGCGACCTGTTCTACCGGATCGACGTCGTGCGCATCGAGGTGCCGCCGCTGCGCGACCGGCCGGAGGACGTCGAGGTGCTGGTCGAGCACTTCCTCAACGAATTCACCGGTGACCGACCGAGCGGTCCGCTCACCTGCTCGCGCGAGGCGATGACCGTCCTCGCCGCGTACCGCTGGCCCGGCAACACGCGTCAGCTGCGCAACGCGATCGAGCGCGCCTGCGCGCTGGCGCGCGGTCCGGAGATCACCGTCGACGACCTCCCCGCCGAGATCGTCCGTGAGGGCAAGGACGTCGCCGGCGGCCCGGAGACGACCGAGAGCTTCCAGGAGATGAAGGCGCGCAAGATCGCCGCGATCGAGATCAACTACATCTCGGCCCTCCTGCGCCGGCACGACGGCAACGTGACGCACTGCGCGCAGCAGGCCGGGATGTCGCGCTCGGCGTTCCAGAAGCTGATGCAGCGCTACGACATCAAGTCGAGCGATTTCCGCGCCGGCGACCGCGCCGGCTGACCGCGCAGCGGATCAGCGCTCGGCGGCGCGCACCATCGCCTCGAACAGCGCGAACCCGTCGCCGCGCGGCGGCAGGCCCGTGCGCTGCCAGTCCGGCATCAGGTAGGGCAGGTAGGCGCGGTCGGGGTGCGGCATGAGGCCGAGCACGCGCCCGGTGCAATCGGTCAGCCCCGCCACCCCGCCCGGCGAACCGTTCGGGTTGTCGGGATAGCGCTCGGTCGGTCGGCCGTGCTGGTCGACGTAGCGGAACACGACGTAGCCCTCGTCGGCGAGCAGCGCCTGCGTGCGCGCGTCGCCGGCCAGGAGCAGGCCCTCGCCGTGCGCCGCGGGGCAGCGCATCGTCCAGCCCTCCGGGACGAACACGCACCGGCTGCGGGCGGACGCGAGCGTGACCCAGCGGCACTCGTAGTGGTTGCTGAGGTTGTAGGTCAGGGTCACCTGCTGGCGCAGCGTGCCGTCGGTGCGCGGCAGGAGGCCGAGGCGGACCAGCGCCTGGAAGCCGTTGCAGATCCCCAGCACCAGCCCGCCGCGTTCGACGAACGCGAGCAGTCGGTCGCCGGCGCGCGCGCGCAGCTCGGTGGCGAGCACGCGGCCCGCGGCGATGTCGTCGCCGTACGCGAAGCCGCCGGGGAACACGACGATCGCGAACCGATCGAGGATCGCGGGCTGCTCCAGCAGCCGCTTGACGTGCACGTACTCCGGGCGGCCGCCGGCGCGGGCGAACGCGTCGAGGGTCTCGCGTTCGCAGTTGATGCCCGGGGCGCGGAGTACGAGGACGGCGGGCGCGGTCATCGCGGGGTATCGGTCGAAGGAGCGTCGAAGTCGAGGGGCGAGCGCCAGGCGCGCAGCGCGGCCTCCAGCGGCAGGTCGACGAGCGTGCGGGTGCCGTGCCGGATCCGGATGCGCGGTTCGGCGCGCACCTCGCCGACCACGGCCCAGGGTACCTCCCGGAGGTTGGCGCGCAGGTCGTCGAGGCGATCCTTCTCGATCTCGAGGAGGAACCGGCTCTGCGACTCGCTGAACAACAACTCGTCGGCGCGCAGCAGGCGGTCTTCCTGCACCGCCGGCGCCACGTCGAGGTCGACGCCCAGCCGACCGCCGATCGCCATCTCGGCCGCGGCGACCGCGAGGCCGCCTTCGCTCAGGTCGTGCGCGGCACGGACGGCGCGCGCGGCGATCGCGCGGTACACGCCGTCGAACGTCGCCTTGGCGCGCGCGGCGTCGACCCGGGGCACGCTGGCGCCGAGGTGGCCCAGCGCCTTCCAGTACGCCGAGCCGCCCAGTTCGCGGCGCGTCGCACCGACCAGCACCAGCAGGTTGCCCGACTCCTTGAGGTCGGAGGTGACCGTGCGGGTCACGTCGGGGATCACCGACAGCGCGGTCACCAGGATGCAGCCGGGGATCGCGATCACCCGGTCGCCGTCGCGGAACTCGTTGTTCAGCGAATCCTTGCCGGAGATGAACGGCGTGCGCAGCGCGAGCGCGGCGTCGGCCAGTGCGAGGCTCGCGCGCACGAGCCCGCCGAGCTGCTCCGGCCGCGCGGTGTTCGCCCAGCAGTAGTTGTCCAGGACCGCGGTCGTCTCCGGGTCACCGCCGGCCGCGACCACGTTGCGCAGAGCCTCGTCGAGCGCGCACTCCGCCATCGCCGCCGGGTCGATCTTGCTGTAGCGCGGGTTCAGGCCACAGGCGAGCACGATGCCCCGGCGCGAGCCGAGCTTCGGGGCGAGCACGGCCGCGTCCGCCGGTCCGTCGGCGCGCACGCCGCACAGCGGCTTGCCCGCCGTGCCGGCCTGCACCTCGTGGTCGTACTGACGGATGATCCACTCCTTGCTCGCGATGTTGGGGTCGGCGAGCAGGTCGAGCAGCACGGCGCCCAGGTCGCCCGGCTCGGGGAGGTCGGGATCGCGCAGGTCAGGCGGCTCCCAGCGTGCGGTACGTTCGACGACCGGCAGGCCCTCGTGCAGGAAGCGCAGGTCGATCTCGCCGTGCACCGTGTCGCCGTAGCGCAGCACCAGCCGGCCCGAGTCGTCGAACGAGCCGAGCACCGCGGCCTCGACGTCCTCCTCGGCGCAGATCGCGAGCAGGCGCTCCAGGCGGTCGGGCGGGACGGCGAGCACCATGCGTTCCTGCGCTTCGCTGATCCAGATCTCCCACGGCGCGAGCCCCGCGTACTTGAGGGGCGCGCGGTCGAGCTGGACCACCGCGCCGAGCCCGGCGGCCATCTCGCCGATCGCCGAGGAGAAGCCGCCCGCGCCGCAGTCGGTGATCGCGGTGAACAGGTCCTCGTCGCGCGCGCGCAAGGTCGCGTCCATCACCTTGCGCTCGGTGATCGGGTCGCCGATCTGCACCGCGCCGCTGCTGACCGTCTCGCTCTCGGTGTGCAGTTCGAGCGAGGAGAACGTCGCGCCGTGGATGCCGTCGCGCCCGGTGCGTCCGCCGATCGCGACGATCAGGTCGCCGGCGCGCGGTTGCTTGTGGATCTTGTTCCGCGGCAGGATGCCGACGTTGCCGACGTAGACCAGCGGGTTGCCGACGAAGTCGGGGTCGAAGTGCACCGCGCCGTTGACCGTCGGGATCCCCATCGGGTTGCCGTAGTCGCGCAC
>DATGPD010000516.1:0-2705 GCA_035305285.1 Planctomycetota bacterium | reverse complement strand
TGCGCAGCGCCGGGGTCGTTTCCCGGTCCGGCACGATCTCGAGGACGTCCGCCCCGCGCTCGCGCAGCGCGGCCTCGTCGACCGGGCGCGGCAACTCGCGCCAGCGGGCCGCGGTCGCCTCCGCCTGGGCGGCTGCCGCGGCCGGATCGCTGCCGTGCGCGACGCGGACGAAGGCGACCTTGACCCGCGCGGGCGCGTGGAACCGGTCGGGGTCGGCGTCGAACAGCGCCTTCATTTCCTTCGGCGTCGCCAGCATCGCGCGCTGGTCGTGCAGCTCGCGCAGCACGCCCTGGTAGTAGGCGATCGAGCGCATGATGTCGGCGCGCGCCTCCTCGGCGAACGACCCCATGCTGCGGCCGATCGCGCCCAGCTCGCGCGCGAACGCGTTGAGCCCGCCGAAGCTCTCGGCCTGCTGGTTGATGTTCTCCTGCACGAGGCGCTCGACCAGCGCCTCGATCTCGTCCGGGGCGCGGCCGATCAGGCGCGCGCTCTGCGCCTCGATCTCGCGGGTGATGAGCGCTTCGAGCAGGTAGCCCCACAGCGCGTGGGGCTTGGCCGCCGTGCCCCGCGGGCGCTGCTCGTCCTCCTTCATGCGCTCCCGCCACCAGTCGGTCACCTGGCTGGCGAGGATCGCCTTGTTGCCGACCATCGCGGCGACGAAGTCGTAACAGCGCGGCGCGGTGGCGGGGGCGGGCGGCCCTTGCGGCGAGGACGGCTGCTGCGCGACCGCGGCGCCGGCGAGCAGCGCACAGGCGACGGGAAGGGCGGTTCGTGCGGGCGCCATGGCGCCAGGATAGCGCGTGCCCGCAGGCCCCCGCCACGGCGCGCGCGGGCGGCCCGGGCGCGCGCGGGCCCGGGACGCCAAGCCGAGGCGACGCGGGGCACGACGTCTCCGGCCGTACTCCGGGTGCGCGAGCACGGCCGCGTGGCCTTGGCCTTCCGCGGCATCCCGGCGGATCCGCCGTCGCGGTGCATTGCCGCGTGCGGCGTGCGCGGTCGCTCGCGCCCGTGTGTCGCGACATCCGCCGCGGCGGCCGCCGCTCCGTCTGCCGCTACCTCCCCTTGTCGCCCGCCCGCGCCGGCGCGCCGGTGAGCGCCCGCAGGAGCAGGTCGAGCACTTCCTCTCCGCGCCACGGTCGACCCGCGTCCCGGTCGCGCCGCCGCGGCAGGATCAGGTGCGTCTTGCCCGCTTCGATCGGCCGCACGTCGGCGAACGCATCGAGCCACGCGCCGGCCGCGATCGGCTCGCCGAGCTTGTGCCGCACGACGAGGCGATCCTCGACGAGCTGCAGCGAGCGCACGCCGAGCGGCGCGAGCAGGTGCTTGACCAGATAGAGGCGCAGCAGGTTGTCGACCGGCCTGGGCAGGCGGCCGAACCGGTCGGTGAGCGAACGGCGCAGTTCGGCCTCGGCCGCCGGATCGACCGCGCCGTCCATCTCGCGCAGCAGCTCCAGGCGCGCGCGCGGGTCGGCCACGAAGTCGTCGGGCAGGAACGCGTTGAGCCGCAGGTCGACGTCGACCTCGACGACCGGCGGCAGCGGGCCGAGACCGCCGGACACCGCCTCGCCGGCCTGCCTGGCCTTCGCCTGCTCGACCGCGTGGTGCAGGAGCTGCGCGTACATCTCGTAGCCGACCGCGGCGATGTGTCCGGACTGCTGCGGCCCGAGCAGGTTGCCCGCGCCGCGGATCTCCAGGTCCTTCATCGCGATCGCGAAGCCGGCGCCGATGTGCGAGAGCTCCTCGATCGCCTTGAGGCGCCGGCGGGCCGCCTCGGGCGGCGGGCGCAGCGGATCCATGAACAGGATGCAGTGCGCCTGCACCGCACTGCGCCCCACCCGGCCGCGGAGCTGGTGCAACTCGGCGAGTCCGAACAGCGCCGCGTCGTCGATCAGGATCGTGTTGGCGCGCGGGATGTCGAGCCCGTTCTCCACGATGCTCGTGCACACCAGCACGTCGTACTCGCCGCGCACGAAGCCGCGCACCGCGCGCTCCAGCTCGGCCTCGCTCATCTCGCCGTGGCCGATCGCGACACGCGCGTCGGGTACGAGCGTGCGCACCTCGTGCGCGAGGCGGTCGAGCTCGGCGATCCGGTTGTGCAGGTAGAAGACCTGTCCGCCGCGCGCCAGTTCGCGCCGGATCGCCTGGCGCACGACCTCCGGCGAGCGGAACGCGACCTTGGTCTCGACGTCCTGCCGGCCCGGCGGGGGGGTGGCCAGCGAGCTGATCGCGCGCACGCCGAGCAGCGCGGCGTGCAGGGTGCGCGGGATCGGCGTGGCCGAGAGGGTGAGCACGTCGACCGCCACCCGCAGGCGCTTGAGCTGCTCCTTCTGCCGCACCCCGAAGCGCTGTTCCTCGTCGATCACCAGCAGGCCGAGGTCGCGGAACGCGACGTCGCTGCCGAGCAGGCGGTGGGTGCCGACCACGACGTCGACGCGGCCGGCGGCGATCGCGGCGAGCACGTCCTTCTTCGTCTTGCCGTGCGTGAAGCGCGACAGCACCTCGACGCGCAGGCCGTGCGGCGCGAACCGCGCGGCGAACGTCTCGCCGTGCTGCTCGGCGAGCACGGTGGTCGGCACGAGCACGGCGACCTGCCGGCCGGTGATCGCGACCTTGAACGCGGCGCGCAGGGCCAGCTCGGTCTTGCCGAAGCCGACGTCGCCGCACAGCAGCCGGTCCATCGGCCGGTCGGCTTCGAGGTCGGCGCG
>DATGPD010000515.1:0-6988 GCA_035305285.1 Planctomycetota bacterium | reverse complement strand
CGAGCGGGACGATAGGGAGGATCTGGTCGCGCACGAGGCGTGGTGCGCGTGGCGGCCGGCAAGACGGTGCAGTTCCGGGTCGTGCTCGCGGTGCTCGTCGACGGCCGGCCCGGCCGCGGACGCCGTGCCACGCCCGCTCGGCTCGGGCGAGCCTCGGGCGCAGACGCGCTGCGCCGCATTGCGCCGGCTTGTACCCGGCATCGTTTGGGCAGCTCCGGTACGGCGGGGCCGGTAGGTGCCGGTTCGCCGGCACTTCGACGCGCCGTGGCCCTGGAGCGACGCGGTCGGCCGACACGCCCGCGACGTTCCACTGCAACAGTCGACGCGTTTTCCGGCTGTAGGGGGCATGAACCGCGCACCCCTGATCTCCGTCTTCTTCCCCCTGCTGTTCGCTGCCGCCGGCACGGCGCAGACCGTCACGGTGTTCCCGCCCGACCACGCGACCATCGAGGGCGAGTCGCAGCAGTCGACCCGGCCGCTGTCGGGCGGCGTCAGCCGCATGCAGTTGATCTACTCCAACTGGAACCAGCCCCTCCCGCACGGTGCGCAGATCACCAAGGTGGGGTTCCGCCCGGACGCGTCGGGCACGGGAACGGGCCACCAGCTCCAGCTCGAGGTGTGGATGGGGCACACCACCAACCTCCACTCGACCGTCTCTACGACCTTCGACAACAACTACGACTCTCCGCCGATCCGGGTCGTCGACCAGCGCATCGTGGCGCTGCCGACCGTGCCCTCCGTGTCGCAGGGCCCGCAGACGACCTACGTGTGGATCCCGCTCGACCGGCCCTTCACCTACGACGGCAGCAAGAACCTGGTCGTCGAGTACCGCATCACTGCGAACAGCAACGGAAACCAGTCCTTCACGTACCGACTCGACTCCGCGTCCTTCTACTCGGAGACGACGACCTTCGGCACGGCGTGCGCGACGTCGAACCAGCGCATGCCGGCGATGAGCATGCAGCGGGCCGCGGCCGGACAGCTCCTGAGTTTCTCGCTCAACAACGGCCCGGCGAGCAGCCCGGGTGTCCTCGTGATCGGGCTGTCGAACTCCACGTGGCAGGGCGTGCCGCTGCCGCTCTCGCTGGCCCCGTTCGGCGCCACCGGCTGCTCGCTGTATGTGTCGATCGATGCGAACGTGCCGATTTCGACGAGCACAGGCGGGTCGTTCTCTGCCAACGTGCAGCTCCCCAACGACCTCTCCCTCTACGGCACCTGGTTCTACATGCAGACGGCGCTCGCCGACCTGTTCGCCAACCCGGGCGGCTTCGTCACCTCGACGGGCGCGGGGACCCGGATCGGCGTGCTGCCCCAGGCGACGCTCCTCGCCGCGGTCGGCAGCGCGACCGCGACGACCGGCTCGCGCGCGAACAACTTCGGCCTCGTGTCGGTGTTCGAGCACTGAGCCGCTGCGCCGGCCGCGTGCGCGGTCGGCACGAGCGCCGCGCCGTCGACGGGTCGTCCTGAGGCGGCTGCGGCTACAACTCGGTGATGCGACGGATTCGCGCCCGCGTCACCGGGCGAGTGCAAGGCGTTGGCTTCCGCTACTTCACCGCGTCGGCCGGTCGTGCCCTCGGGCTCGCCGGCTTCGTGCGCAACGAGCCGGACGGTTCGGTCGTCGTCGAGGCCGAGGGACCTCCCGGCGCCATCGAGCAGCTCCTGGAGCATCTGCGCCGGGGACCCGGCCTGGCGCGCGTGGCGCACGTGGCGGTGGAGGACATCCCGCCGGTGGGCGACCGCGGACCATTCGACGTCGAGCGGAGCTGAGCACCGGGCGCGACTCGAAACCGGGGAGCGAGGCGTCGGGCTCGCGTCGCCCGCGACCGGCCGCGCCGGCTCCGCGGGTCACTCGTGCTTGATCACCTCGACCGGACAGTCGAGTGCCGCGTCGCGGATCTCCTCTTCCTTCACCGCGAACCACTTCGGCGCGTCCGACCTGATCACGCAGGTCTCGCCGTTCTCGACCTCGAACACCTCGGGGCAGTAGCTCGTGCAAAGGCTGCATGCGATGCAGCCCTCCTCGATCCAGACCCGTTGGATGCCAGGCATTGGGGACGGCCGGTTCTAGGGTCGGCGCCCGCGCCCGGCAAGTCGGCCGTCCGGTGGCTCCGCCCCGGGGGGCACGCTACGTTGCGGAGCTTCGCCATGTCCGAGCGCAGCCCTCTCGTCACCTACCAGCAGCACGGCCCGGTTGCCGTGCTGACCCTGACCGCGCCCCCGGCGAACGCCTACAGCTACGAGATGATGCGCGACCTCGACGAGGCCGTGCTCCGGGCGCGCTTCGCGCCCGACGTCCAGGCGATCGTGCTCACCGGGGCGGGCGACAAGTTCTTCTGCGCCGGCGCCGACATCGCGATGCTGGAGCGCGCCGACGCGACCTGGAAGTACTACTTCTGCCTCCATGCCAACGAGACGTTGTCGCGGCTGGAGCAGACCCCGAAGCTCGTGATCGCCGCGTTGAACGGCCACACGGTCGGCGGCGGCCTGGAGATCGCGCTCGCGTGCGACCTGCGGGTCGCGCGCCGCGGCGGGGGCAAGATCGGCCTGCCCGAGGTCGCCCTCGGCGTGCTGCCCGGAACCGGCGGTACGCAGCGGCTCGCGCGCCTCGTCGGCAAGGCGAAGGCGATCGAGCTGATGTGCGAGGGGCGCAACTTCCCCGCCGAGGAGGCCCTGTCGCTCGGCTTGGTCCACTCGGTGCTCGACGGCGACGCCGACGCGTTCCGCGCCGCGGTCATCGACTACGCCCGCGGCTTCTGCGCGCCGGGCAAGGCGGCCCTCGCCGTCGGCCACATCAAGCGCGCGGTGCAGAGCGGCGCGGAGGTGCCGCTCGAGTACGGGCTGGCCCTCGAACGCGAGCTGCAGGCCAGGCTGTTCGCGAGCGCGGACGCACGCGAGGGCCTCGCGGCGTACGTCCACAAGCGCAAGGCCGAGTTCCGGGGCAGCTAGGAGGGGGCGCGTGCAAGCGGTCGTCGTTCGCGAGCACGGTGGTCTCGACAAGCTGCTGTTCGAGGATCGGCCGCTGCCCGTGCCCGGCCCGGGCGAGGTCCGGGTCGCGGTGCGCGCCTGCGGCGTGAACCACCTCGACGTGTGGGTCCGGCGCGGCGTGCCGGGACACACCTTCCCGCTGCCCCTGGTGCTCGGCAGCGACGGGGCGGGCGTCGTCGACGC
This sequence comes from Planctomycetota bacterium, assembly GCA_035305285.1. Classification (GTDB taxonomy): domain Bacteria; phylum Planctomycetota; class UBA1135; order UBA1135; family UBA2386; genus DATGPD01. Next base: position 3,820 of record DATGPD010000515.1, on the reverse strand, counting down.
GCTCGGGCCCGGCGTGACCACGGTGAAGGAAGGCGACGAGGTGGTCATCCTGCCGGGCGTCTCGTGCGGCGTGTGCGACGCCTGCCAGGACGGCGACGACAACCTGTGCAGGACGTACTCGATCCTCGGCGAGAAGCGCGACGGCACCTGCGCCGAGGCGGTGGTCGTGCCGGCCGCCAACGTCGCGCCCAAGCCGAAGAGCCTGAAGTTCATGCAGGCGGCCTCGATCGCGCTCGTGTTCCAGACCGCGGACGCGATGCTGCGCCGCGCCCGCCTGCGCGAGGGCGACACGATCCTGGTGCACGCCGCCGGGTCGGGCGTCGGCTCGGCCGCGGTGCAGCTCGCCAAGCTGCGCGGCGCGTTCGTGCTCGCCACCGCCGGCAGCCCGGAGAAGTGCGCGGACGCGCGCTCGCTCGGTGCCGACGTCGCGATCGACTACCAGAAGGAGGACTTCGCCGCGCGCGTGCGCGAGCTGACCGACAAGCGCGGCGTCGACGTCGTGTTCGAGCACGTCGGCGAGGCGACGTTCGCCGGCTCGATGCGCTCGCTCGCACGCGGCGGACGGCTGGTCACGTGCGGCGCGACCACCGGCGGCAACGTGCAGCTCAGCCTGCACCAGGTGTTCTTCAAGAACCTCGAAGTGATCGGCAACACGATGGGACGGAAGGGCGACCTGCGCCGCCTGCTCCGCCTGTTCGACCAGGGCCGTCTCCGCCCGGTGCTCGACCGTGTGCTGCCCCTCGGCCAGGCCGCCGAAGCGCATCGCCTGCTGGAGGCCAGGCAGACCTTCGGCAAGGTGGTCCTCGAGCCGTAGCGGCGCGGCGGAACGCGCAGGCGGTTCGCGTGCGCGCGAACGCGGCGTGCCGCCTTCCGTGAGCGGGACGCTTCGTGTCCTGGTCGCCCTGGCGCGGTGGCCTGCGCACGCCCGAAAGGGCGGAACATCGATGCGCCGCGCCGCGCGCAACCTGCGCGCGACCTTCGCTGCGCCAGCCTTGCAACCTCCCCGGCGTTGCGCACGATCCCCGTCATGCCTTCCAACCCGCCGGTGCTGGTCGAACGGCGCGGCGACGTCGCGTTGGTCACCCTCAACGCGCCCGAGCGACGCAACGCGATCGACCTCTCCATGGTGAACGCGCTCCACCGCGTGATCGACGATCTGATCGCCGATCCGAACGTCGCCGCGGTCGTGCTGACCGGCGCGGGCGACAAGGCGTTCGCCGCCGGTGCGGACATCGCGCAGCTCCGCGAACGCACGTCGGCCCAGGCGCTCGCCGCGATCAACTCCAGTCTGTTCCGTCGCATCGAGGACCTGCCGGTGCCCGTGGTTGCGGCGATCCGCGGCTACGCGCTCGGCGGCGGCTGCGAGCTGGCGATCGCGTGCGACCTGCGCGTCGCCGGCGAATCGGCGCGCATGGGCCAGCCGGAAGTGAAGCTCGGGATCATCCCGGGCGCCGGTGCGACCTACCGCCTGCCGCGGCTGGTCGGCGCCGGCCGCGCGCGCGATCTGATCTTCACCGGGCGCATGCTCGACGCCCAGGAGTGCCTCCGCATCGGTCTGGTCGACCGCGTCGTGCCGGACGCCGAGGTGGTCGAGGCCGCCCTGGCGCTCGCCGCGGAGATCGCCGGCAACGGCAGGCTGGCGGTCCGGATGGCCAAGCTGGCGCTGAACGCAGTCACCCGACCGACCGACCTGCAGGGCAGCGCCGTCGAGAACGCCGCGCAGGCGCTGTGCTTCGACAGCGAGGACAAGCGGGCGCGCATGGACGCGTTCCTCGCGAAGCGGGACCGGGGCGGCCCCTCGGCGCGATGACCATCGCGGACCGCGCGCCGCGCGCGCGGTAGGCGGGCGCGCCGGGCGGAGCGCGCCGCGCCCGTGTCGGCGGTGCGTCCGGCGCCGCGCGCCCCCGGGGTACGCGGGGAGGAAAACCCTGCGCGTGCGGTGCGGTTCACGACGTGGGTGCGGCGCGTGCCGCGCTCGCGAACCCGGTCCCACGATGCGCCCGCATACCTCCGCCCTGGTCGCCAGCGTGCTGGCATTCTCGACGATCCTCGGCATCGGCTCCTTCGCCGGTTGCGGACGGGGCGGCTCCGCCGGTGCATCCGGCACGCCGGCGACCACGGCGGCGAAGCCGACCGCCGCCGACGTCGACGAGGCGAAGAAGACCTACCAGACGATCTGCTTCACCTGCCACGGGATGGAGGGCCGCGGCGACGGTCCGGGCGCAGGCGCGCTCGATCCCAGGCCGCGCGACCTCTCCAGCCCGGAGTGGCAGCGCTCGGTGACCGACGAGCACATCCGCAACGTGATCACCATGGGCGGCGCCGCCGTCGGCAAGAGCCCGATGATGCCCGCGCAGCCGCAGCTCAAGGGGACCCCGGGGGTGCTCGAAGCGCTGGTCGCCTACGTGCGCGGGCTCGAACAGAAGAACTGACCGCGATTCCCGACGCGACCCGAACCGATCAGGAGCCACTCCACATGAGCCACCGTTCCGCAGCACTCTTCTCCGGCGCGACCGCCGCCGCCGGCGCCGTCCTCCTCGCCGCATGCGGCGGCAGTCAGGCAGGCACGAGCGGCGACATCGGCCAACTGATGCAGACCCGCAATCTGAGCGAGGCGGACGTGGTCGCCGCGCTCAAGACCTACACGCCGACCGGCAGGCCGGACGAGTACCTCGGGTTCGCCTCCGGTGGGCACGGCGGCAACCTCATCGTGTTCGGGGTGCCGAGCATGCGCCTCCTGAAGTATATCGGCGTGTTCACGCCCGAGCCGTGGCAGGGCTACGTGTACGGCGACCGCGCGACCGAGCAGATGTTCGCGGGCGGTGACCGCTTCGGGAAGAAGATGACCTGGGGCGACATGCACCACCCGGCGCTGAGCGAGACGAACGGGGAGTACGACGGCGAGTACGTGTTCGTCGGCGACAAGGCCAACGCGCGCGTGGCGGTGGTCAGCCTGAAGGACTTCGCGACGCGGCAGATCGTCACCACCACGCTGATCCAGTCCGACCACGGCGCGGCGTTCGTCACCCCGAACACCGAGTACGTGGTCGAGACCTCGCAGTACCCGGCGCCGCTCGGCGGCGGCTACGCGCCGATCGAGAAATACGACGAGCTGTACCGCGGCGCGGCGATCTTCTGGAAGTTCGACCGCGAGAAGGGCCTGCTCGACCCGGCTGCGTCGTTCGCCATCGAACTGCCCCCGTACATGCAGGACCTCGCCGACTGCGGCAAGCTGGCGAGCGACGGCTGGGTGTTCATCAACAGCTTCAACAGCGAGCGCTCGTACGGCGGCATCCTCGAGGGCAAGCCCGCGCTCGAGTCCGGTGCGTCGCAGAACGACATGGACTACCTGCACTGCATCCGCTGGCGCAAGGCGGAGGAGCTGGTAGCCGCCGGTCGGACCAAGGAGATCGCCGGGATGCGCGTGCTGCCGCTCGAGGTCGCCGCCGCCGAGGGCGTGCTGTTCTTCGTGCCCGAGCCGAAGAGCCCGCACGGCGTCGACGTGACCCCGGACGGCAAGGACATCGTCGTCGGCGGCAAGCTCGACACGCACACGACGGTCTACTCGATCGAGAAGATCAACGCGCTGATCGAGGCCGAGAACTTCGCCGGCAAGGACCCGTACGGCGTCCCGATCCTCGACTTCGCCGCCGCGATCCGCGGGCAGTGCGAGATCGGGCTCGGCCCGCTGCACACGGTGTTCGACGCCGACGGCTTCGCCTACACCTCGGTGTTCATCGAGTCGGTGATCGCCAAGTGGTCGCTCGCCGACCTCAAGGTCGTGCACAAGCTGCCGATGCACTACAACATCGGCCACCTT
>DATGPD010000514.1:0-3624 GCA_035305285.1 Planctomycetota bacterium | reverse complement strand
AAGCGCTCGCCCGCGGCGAACGCGCGCGGCAGCGGCGCGCAGCCGGACGACTGGCACGCGACCATGCGCGGCAGGCGCGGCTGCGCGAGCCAGCCGAGCGCGGCCAGCTCGCCGAACGCCTTCCACATCCCGAGCAACCCGGTGCCGCCGCCGGTCGGGTAGAGGATCACGTCGGGCAGTGACCAGTCCATCTGGTCGGCCAGCTCGAGGCCCATGGTCTTCTTGCCCTCGATGCGGTACGGCTCGCGCAGCGTGCTCATGTCGAACCAGCCGAAGCGCTCCTTGCCGGCGCGCACGATCGCCGCGCAGTCGGAGATCAGGCCGTCCACGAGGAATGCGCGCGCGCCGTAGAGCGCGGCCTCCATCCGGTTCACCGCGGGCGTGTCGGCCGGCATGAACACGTGGCAGCCGAGGCCCGCGCGCGCGGCGTACGCGGCGAGCGCGCCGCCGGCGTTGCCGGCGGTCGGCACCGCGACGCGCGTCACCCCGAAGCGCCGCGCCATGGTCACCGCCATCGCCATGCCGCGCGCCTTGAACGAGCCCGTGGGCAGGAGCGACTCGTCCTTCACGTACAGCTCCGCGACGTCGAGGTGCGCACCGAGGCGCGGGCAGTGCAGCAGCGGCGTCTGCGGCTCGCCCAGGCTGACCGGTTCGGTTGCCGCGTCGAGCGGCAGCAGCTCGCGGTAGCGCCACATCCCCGGCGGCCGCTCGCGCAGGGCGTCGCGCGACACCGCGGCGCGCACTGCGTCGAGGTCGTAGCGCACCCACAGCGGGCGGTCGGCGTGCGTCGTCTGCAGCGTGCCCGCGGGGAGGCGCGTGCCGTCGATCGCGGATTCGAGGCAGGTGACGAAGGACATGGCGCGCGCCGCCGGTGCCGCGAGCATCACGGCGGACGCCGCCGGACGCAACGGCGGGACGCCGGACCGGGGCTGCGAGCCACGGCAGCGCACGCGGCCGCGTTCTTGCGGATCGCCCGTATCTGGCGGTTCCGCACCGGAGCGACGGCGTCGCGTTCCGACGGACCGGCGCCTGCCCGCGAGACCGCTACTTCGTGTTCTGTCGCAGCCGCGCGCGGTCGAGCTTGCCGCGCTCCGTGCGCGGGATCTCGCCGACCAGGGTCACTAGCTTCGGCACCTTGTGCGCGGCGAGCGCGCGCGCGCAGTGCTCGCGCACCGCACGCGCCGTGAGTCCCGAGTCCGCGCGCGCCGCGATCACCGCGTGGCACACCTCGGTCGCCCGGTCCTGCAGGGTCTCGCCGATGACCACAACGTCGTCGACGCCGGGCACCTGCGCGATCACCTGCTCGATCTCGCGCGGGTGCACCTTGCGCCCGCCGACGTTGACGACGTCGCTGCGCCGGCCGAGCAGGCGGATCTCGCCGGTGATCGGGTCGATCGCGCCGCAATCGGCGGTGCGGAAGCGACCCTCGTGCAACGCGTCGTCGTCGTCGCCCGGCACGTAGCCGAGCCCGACCGCCGCGGAGCGCACCGCGAGCGAGCCTTCCTGGCCGATCAGTTCGACGCGCACGCCGTCGACCGGGGTGCCGACCGTGCCGCGCTCCGCGGCGTTCCCCGTGCGGTCGTAGCTGATGCCGCCGCACTCGCTGCAGCCGTAGAAGGTGTGGATCGGGCGGCCGAAGCGGGCGCGGAATCCGCGCGCCGCGGCCGAACTGAGCGGCGCGCCGGCAGAGATGACCAGGCGCAGCATCGAGGGCAGCACGCGCACTTCCAGGCGCAGCAGCGCCTGCAGGAACACGGGCACCGTCGGGAACACGGTGGCGCGGCACTGCTCGGCGACCGCCAGCGTCGCGACCGGGTTGAGCGCGTCGGCGAGGACCAGCTCGTTGCCCATCACGAGCGCGGGCAGCGCGAGGCTGCCGAGCCCGTAGCTGAACGACATCGGCACGGTCGCGAGCAGGCGGTCGGCGGGCGGGATCAGCATGGTGCGCGCGAGCTGCGTGCAGTCGGCCATCAGCGCCTGCGAGTCGAACGCGACCGCGCGCGGCGTGCCGGTCGAACCCGAGGTCATCTTGAGCACCGTGGTCCCCTGCGGCAGCGCGCGCGACACCGCGTTGGGCAGCGGGCGCAGGACGTACGGCGCGCGCGTCGACGGCCACGCCGCGCAGGTGAGCAGCGCGGTGGCGCCGAGGGACTCGGCGGCTTGTGGGCCTTCGCGGCGCGCGACTTCGTCGTCGAGCAGGACGACGGGATGCCGCGCCATCAGGCAGCCGAGCAGGCCGCCGAGGAAGCCGGGACCGTTCGGCGCGGCGAGCGCGACCGTCGCGCCGGGCGCGAGGCCGGCGCGCTGCAGGCGGTTGGCGACGACCTGCGCGAGCGCGTCGACGTCACGCCGCGTGGCACGCTGCTCGACCGAGCGCACGCAGACCGCGTCGGGGTCGCGTGCGAGCAGTCCGGCGAAGGCTCCGACGATCGGATCCTGCACCGGGTTCACCCCGTGGGACCTCCCTTCACGCTCCACACGCTGAGTTCGGCGGACAGCAGCTCGGCACCGGCGACGGTCACGCGCGAAGTGTAGATCGCGAGTGGGCCGGCGGCTCCGACTCTTTGCACGACGATCTCGAGGTCGAGGTCGAGCGGCGGCTCGGCGGCGAGACGCGCGGCCTTCACGCCGACCAGCCGGCCGGGCGACGGCGGGGCCGCGCCTTCGCGGGGTGCCGCTGCCAGCGCGCCGTGCGCCGCCGCGGCCTGCGCCGCCGCTTCCAGCAACGCCGCGCCGCGGAACGCGCCGCGGGCGTACGGGCTCTCCGCCGGCAGGCGCGCGACCGCGTGCAGCTCGTCGGCCGTGGCGCGCACCAGGCGGCGCAACAGGATCGCCGCTCCTCCGTGCGGCAGGACCGCGGCGGGTGGGGGCAGCTCGCTCACCGGTCGACCGCCACCACGCCGCGCGCGACGTCCCCCGCGCCGTCGGCGAATGCGAACCCGACGCCGTCGCCTTCCGGCGTGAACGACAGGGTCAGCTCGGCGCCGGGGACGACCGGTCGCAGGAAGCGCACGCGCTGCACGACGACGCGCTCCGTCGCCGGCATTGCCGCGCACTGGAGCGCGAGCTGGATCAGCGCGGCGCCCGGGACGATCGGGGCGCCCGGGAAGTGGCCGGCCAGGAACGCGAGGTCGTCGGGCACGCGCACGCGGCGGACCGCACCTTCGCCTTCGACTTCGAACCCGCGCACCCGCGCAGGTGTACCGGCGCGCGCGCCTCCGGCAACGTCCGGGGGTGCCGTCCCGGCTGGCCCGCGCGCGCCCGGGCGCCCGCCCGCGGCGTCATGATCCTTCGCAAACCCCGGGGGGGCGCGTACGTTCCGCCCAGGAGGCGACCCGCCATGACCTTTGCCCGCATCCTGATCGCGACCGACTTCTCGGACATCGCCGCTGCGGCGGTGCAACGCGGCACGCAGCTCGCGCAGATCACCGGCGCGGAGGTCGTGCTGGTCCACGTCATCGAGAACACCTGGTATCCCGGCACCTTCGGCCTCGGCCCGATGCCGCTCCCCGACCTGGAGCAGCAGGTGCGCAAGGCGGCGCGCGAACGCCTGGAGAAGATGAAGGCCGAGGAGATGCCCGAGGGCGTGAAGTGCAGGACGTTGTTGCTCGAGGGCGTGCCGTG
>DATGPD010000513.1:0-4142 GCA_035305285.1 Planctomycetota bacterium | reverse complement strand
GCCGTCGACGTTCTGCGTGACCAGCACGAAGCGCTCGCCGAACGCGCGCTCGAGGGCGACGAGCGCCCGGTGCGCGGCGTTCGGCGCCGCGCGCAGGCAGAGCGAACGCCGCCAGAGGTACCAGCCCCACTGCGCTTCGGGCATCGCGCGGAAGGCGGCGAACGTCGCGAGGCGCTCGGGACGGTAGTGCGCGCTGCCCACGCGCCAGAAGCCTTCGGGACCACGGAACGTCGGGATGCCGCTCTCGGCCGAGATGCCGGCGCCGGTCAGGACGACCACGCGTCCGCCCGCGCGCGCCGCGCGCGCCCACCACCACGTGTCAGACACGGGCGAGACCTTAGCTGCCCCGCCGCAGCGCCGGCATTCGCCGCTCCACGCTGCGCGCGGAGCTTCCTTCCGCAGCGGAGCGGCGACCGCGGAAAGCGGCGGGGCGCACGCGGCGTTCCTGAAGGCGCTCACCGGTGACGCGCCGGTCGTGCGTCCACGGACCGCGCGCGGCCGCGCGGCGTGTTCCGGTACGAGCCTTGCTCGTCGCAGACGGAGGCCATCATGGACCCAGAATCGACCGTGCCGCAGAACGACCACTCCGACGTACTGCGCGGCATCCTCACGCGGCTCGCACAGGTCGAGCAGGACCTGACGGCGTTCGCCGAGCAACGCGGCGAAGAGATCCGGCGCGACCTGGACAGGCGCCTCGACGAACTGGTCGACGAGCTGGGGCACGTGCGGCAGCGCCTCGACGCGGCGGGCATCCACGCCGACGCGCGCCTGAAGCAGTCGTGGGAGAAGATCGCCGCCGGCCACGACGAGCTGAAGCGACGGCTGGAGGCGGCGCGCACGAAGCCCGCGGCAGACGTGCACGACGAGGCGCGCGACGCCATCGGGACGGTCAGCCGCGCGGTGCGCGACGCGCTGCTGCACCTCGGCGGACCGATCGACCCGCCGTCGTATCCGTGAGCGAGAAGGCGGCGGCGCCCACCCGCGACCGCCACGGACGGGAGGGATCCCGCCCGACCTCGTCGCGGGTCGCGCGACGTCGAGCCACCCGGCCGGACCCAGCGCTGACGACCGACGGACCGTCGTGATCGGGTCCGCTCCCGGGGACCGCACGCGACCGGCGCCGGCGCACGCGCAACCGTGACCGCCGATGACGGCGCCGGCTTGCCGTCGTGCCCGACGCGCGCCTCGGGCGCGGCGGTCGAACCCGCAGACGGACAGACGGGTCGTAGCTCGACCGCGGGCTCTACCGCGCACGTGGTCCGGCTGGAGCGAGGCGCGGCGCGCCGCGGTCGACGAGTTCGCGCCGCGCTTCCGCCCGAGTGGCAGCCGCCGGAGGACGACTCCAGCGATTGGCACTGGACGGTGCCGGACGCGAGCGCGAACCCGAAGGCGTACCCGTACGGCGGGCGCGTGGTGGTGCTCCTCGACGGCGGCTGCTTCTCCGCGACCGACGTGTTCGTCGCCGCCCTGCGCACGTTGCCGCAGGTCGAGCTGGCAGGCACGCCGACCAGCGGCGGCAGCGGGCGCGCGAAGCGACATCGTCTGCCGGCGAGCGGCATCGAGCTGCAGCTCTCGACCATGGCGTCGTTCCGACCCGACGGCAGGCTGTTCGAAGGTCGGAATCGAGCCGGACGTGCCGTGCGCGCCGCAACCGGTCGACCTCGTCGGCGGCGGCGACCCGGTGCTGCAGGTAGCCCTCGCGCGCCTGCGCGGCCGAGCCGGCGGCCGCGCAGGAACGCGTCGCCGTCGCGCGCCGGTGGTCGACCGCGCCCTCCGCACTGCCGGCTGCCTCGCCGGCCCGGCAGCCCTCGCGTTCGCACCGGTGCGGTTGCTCGGGAACCGGAAGAGTCGCGCACGACGCCCACGCGCTGCGCCCCGGCCGGAGGCGATGCGCGCGCACATCGCCTCCGCTGGGAAAACCTCTCGCACGCACCGAGCGTTCGCGTGAGGCACTGCCATCGCGGCCCACGAGAGCCCTTCGCGCGCTCGGGGTCGGCCGTCCGGCTCCCACACCGATATCACCGATATCGCGGCGACGGCCGGCCACGCGCTCGCAACGGGCACCATGCCGTCGGAGCCGCGCCGCGCGCCCGTGCGCGGCGCTCGAGAGAGTGTGGGCCGCGATGGAGTGCGCTTCTTCGTCGCAGTCCGGGAACGCCCACCCCCCGTGCGCGGCCCACGCCGCAGACGCACTCCGTTCGGAGTTCGCGTCGCGCGACGTTCGCCGCGCATACACGACGAGGCGCACGCGTTGCGCATCCGCTCGGTTTCCGGGCACGAGAACCAGTGGCACCGCGGTTGCCCGAGGCGCGCGCAACCATGCGGATCCTCCTCTGCCTCCCCCTCGTTGGACTCGGCGTCGTGACGTCCGCGCAAGGGCCGATCCCGGTCTTCGCCTCGACCAGCCGGTCGTACGCGACCGGCGAACTCGATCCGATCTCGGCCTACCGGCCGTACGAGGCGGCGGTCGCCGACTTCGACGGCGACGGCGCGCTCGATGTCGCACTCGCGCACTACGGCAACTGGATCTCGCCCAAGGTGTCGGTGATGCGCAACGCCGGTGACGGCTCGTTCGAGACGCCGCGCTTCCTGCCGGCGAGCGGCGAGATGATGGACGTCGTCGCCGCGGACCTCGACGGCGACGTCGACCTCGCGTTCGCGCAGAGCAGCGAGGCGATCACCGGCGAAGCCGTGCTCGTCTACTACAACGACGGCCGCGGCGGGTTCGGGTCCGCCCTGTACGTGCCCACCGGCGGCGGCCCGACCGCGATCGCGGCGGCCGATCTCGACGGCGACGGCGACCTCGACCTGGTCACCGCGAACAATCGCTTCGGCGAGGAAGACGTCTCGGTGCTGCGCAACGACGGCAACCGGGTGTTCACCCGCGTCGACTTCGGCACCCCCGGCTACCGGCCGCGGCGCGTGGCACTCGGCGACCTCACCGGCGACGGGCTTCTCGAGATCGTCGTGAGCCTGAGCGACGGCAACCCCGACCTTGCCGTGCTCGTGAACGACGGGCGCGGCAACTTCGGCGCGCCGCGCCATTACACGAGCGCGGCGCACTCGGTCGCCGACGGCGCGGTCGCGATCGCCGACCTCGACCGCGACGGCGACCAGGACGTGCTGTACGGCGCGATGCCGGTGGGCAGCGAGTGGGGCGTCGGCGTGTTCGCCAACCAGGGCGGCGGGCAACTCGCCCCGGCAGCCGCGTGGCCCACGGGGCTCTCGTTCGGCCCGGTGTACGACCTCGCGGTCGCCGACGTCACCGGCGACGGCTGGCCCGACATCCTCGGTACCGGACAGGCATCCGAGTACGGCTACGTGCTGCTGGCGAGCGACGGCACCGGCGGCTTCGCCGCGCCGCGCGCGTTCCGGTCGGGGGAGATGGCGCGGGCGATCGTTGCCGCCGACCTCGACGCCGACGGGGACCTGGACGTCCTGGTCGTGAACTCGGGTTCGCTCACGATCACCGTGCACGAGAACGCCGGCGGCTTCGCCCTGCCCGACCAGGTCGTCGTGCCGACGCTCTCGGACCACTCCGACGTGGGCGACGTCGACGGCGACGGCGACCTCGACCTCGTGACCGCCTCGTCGGTGAGCATCACGTTGCTGCGCAATCAGGGCGGCGGAAGCTTCACCGCCGTCCCGGCACTGTCGCCGGGCGGCACGATCAGCAGTGTCCGCCTGCGTGACGTCACGTCCGACGGCATCCTTGACCTGCTGTTCCTGCGCCGCGTGCTCGCCCAGCCCTACCAGGTGGTGGTCGCGGCCGGCGATGGAACGGGCGGCTTCGGTCCGCCGCAGGCGTTCCCGATCGGCGGCACCGCCAATGCGCTGGACACGCTCGACGCCGACGGCGACGGCGACCTGGATGTGGTCGTGGCGGGCGGTTCGGGCAGCTCGGCCGGCCTGACTACGTGCAGAACCTCGGCGGCGCGATCTTCGCCGCGCCCGTGTTCCATCCCGCACCCGGCGCGACGATGCAGTACCGCATCGCCGTCGGCCTGTTCGACGGCGACGGGCAACCCGACGTGCTCACCACGTCGGGTAGCGACGTGCGCGTCTGGCCGTGCAACGGCAACGGCACGCGGCCCCGATCACCAGCAGCCTGGCGCCGGGCGGCACGGCCGCCGTCGTGGTCG
>DATGPD010000512.1:0-5131 GCA_035305285.1 Planctomycetota bacterium | reverse complement strand
TTCACTGACGTCCTCCACGATGCGGGAGGATGCCGGACGGGGCGCGGCGGTGCCAGGACGACGATTGCGCGTCGTCCGGGAATCACTCTTCGCGGCCGGAGCGGAGGGACGCTCGGCGACGGCGACGGCGGACTGCGTGCGGGACGAGCGAGCGGCGGCGGAACGAGCCATGGGTAGCGTCAGCTTGATGGAGCGAAGTGGGATCGCGGCGCGCCCGTCCCTGCCTCGTGCGCGAGCACGATGCAACGCAGGAACGGGCGTCGGGTCGCTGTCGACCAGGCCGGCCGCGGGCGGAGGCTCCGATATCCCAGGCTCGTCGTATGCGGGCAGGCCAGCGCTGCGGCTGCGATCGCTGCCCTCGCTTCAGTTCGGGAACCGGCTGCCGATACGGTGGGGAACCGTGTAGGCCCTTGGCTTTGCGTCCCCGCCTTTCGGCGGGTTTGCCTTTGTCGAGAAGCGACACGTTGCAAAGAGCGGCCGGCGTCGCCGGCGAACGGTGATCGGCCGGAAGGCGCGCGGACTTGAGCGATGCAGCGATTTTTTCTGCGCGCGCCGGAAGGCCCGACCGATTGGGGCCGTCGGGCGCCGCGCCCCCCCACCGGTCGTGGAGGTCAATCGATGCGGATCAGGCTCTCGACCCGCTGGCCGGTCAGCTTCTTGCGCCCGGGCAGGAAGGCCAGCTCGATCACGAACGCGCAGCCGATGACCTTGCCGTTCAGGCGCTCCACCAGTTCGCACGCCGCGCGCGCCGTGCCGCCGGTCGCGAGCAGGTCGTCGACGACGATCACCCGTTCGCCCTTGGTGATCGCGTCCTCGTGGATCTCCAGGGTCCCCGACCCGTACTCGAGCATGTAGTTCACGCTCTGCGTGCGCCACGGGAGCTTGCCGGGCTTGCGCACCGGCAGGAACCCGACGCCGAGCTCGCGGGCCACGAGCGCGCCGAAGATGAAGCCGCGCGACTCGATGCCTGCGACCTTGTCGATCTTGTCGTGCTGGAAGCGGCCGACGATCTGCCTGACCGTCTCGTCCATCGCCGCCGGGCTCTGCAGGAGCGGCGTGATGTCCTTGAACACGATGCCGGGCTTGGGGAAGTCTTTGACGTCGCGCAGGTAGGCCGAGAGGTTCATGTCGCGCCTCAGGAGCCGGAACGCCGGCCCGACGCTGACGATGACAGAGAGCCGGCCAAGATGGAAGGCGGCGCCGGCGGTGCGCCGATCGGCCGCGGCCGGGGATCGACCCGGGCCGACCGGATGATGCATTGCCGGGGATCGCCACGGAACGCGGTGGGGCGCACGCACGGGGCTTTGGGCGCCGCGGGCAGGACGTTGCGCGATGCCGGGCGAGGTCGTGGCGGTTCGTTCGTCGGGAGGTCCGCGTCGGCGCAGCTCCTCCGCACGGCAGGCAAGGCGCGGCGACCCGTCGGGCGGCACGGTCGCCTTGACCGGCGAGCGCCCCGGCGGTGTCAGGCACCGCGGTCGGTCACCGCTCCACCGGCGTGGGCCGCGGCACGAACGCACGGCCGACGCCGTGCGCGGAGGCAGCGCGCGGTCGTCGATCGCGTGTGCGCGAGCCGAGAAATCGTGCCGCGGCGCAAGCCGATGGCGATGAGGATCGGCAGCGGGCGGCGCCGCGCACCGGCATGCGCTGGTCGTGCGCGCCATCGGACCCCGGTCCGGCCTCGGCAGCGGGCGGCGCGGCAACGCGCCGGGCGGCGTCGAGAAACGAGGGACCGCGGCGCGTCGCGCGGAACGGATGCGCGCCCCGGCGTGGCGTGCGCCGCCGTGCGGCGCGTGGCAGGATGACGGCATGCGGACGTTCCTCTGGGCCGCCGGCGTCGCGGCCTTCGCGCCGCTCGTGCCGGCGCAGAGCGTCGCCGCGAGCCCGCCGATCGCCCTCCTCGAGACCGGCGCGGGCTACGCGGCCAAGGTGATCGGTTCGGCGGTGTTCGTGTCGGGCCGCAGCGTCGCGTCGGTGCTCGCCGAGGAGTTCGCGCCGGACACGCCGATCGAGGCCGCGCTGCGTCCGCTCCTGCGCGTCGAGGTCGACGAGGCGGCGCGCGCGCTGACGGTGCATGCCGGCGGGGTGCAGCGCACTGCGGTGTTCCGGCCGGGACTGGGGTGCACCCTCGCGCTCGGCATCGAGCCGGAAGACCTCGCGCGGCAGACCGTGCCGCTGCCCGCGTACGACCGCGCGCCCGATCCGCGACCGTGGCCTGCCGGGGACGCGCTGCCCCACGAGCCGTGGCCGGAAGGCGTCGACGCGAAGGCCCTGCGCGCCGCGGTCGACGACGCGTTCGCCGATGACGGACCTCGTCCGGTGCGCACGCGCGCGGTGGTCGTCGTGTTCGACGGCCGACTGCTGTACGAGCGCTACGCCGAGGGGTTCGACGCGACGATGCCGCTGCCCGGCTGGTCGATGGCGAAGAGCGTGGTCGGCGCGCTCGTCGGGATCCGGGTGCGACAGGGCGTGATCGCGCTCGACGACCCGGTGCCGATCGCGGCGTGGAAGGGCGAGGGCGACCCGCGCGCGGCGTTGACCTGGCGCGTCCTGCTGCAGATGTCTTCGGGGCTCGCGTGGCAGGAGAGCTACGTCGACCCCGCGGGCGACGTGCCGCGGATGCTGTTCGCCGAGCCGGCCGCCGGCGACTTCGCCGCGGCCCGCCCGCTGCAGGTCGAACCGGGGACGCGCTACCGCTACTCCAGCGGGACGACCAACGTGCTGTGCCGCGCGCTGCGCGCGACGTTCGAAGAAGGCGCCGACTACCTGACGTTCCCTTCGCGCGAGCTGTTCGCGCGCATCGGCATGCGCAGCGCCGTGCTCGAGCCCGACGCGAGCGGCGTGTTCGTCGGCTCGTCGTTCCTGCTCGCGACCGCGCGCGACTGGGCGCGCTTCGGCCTGCTCTACCTGGGGGACGGCGTGTGGCAGGGGGAACGGATCCTGCCCGAAGGCTTCGTCGAGGAGTCGACCACGCCTGCGCCGGCAGCGCCGCGCGGCCGCTACGGCCTGCACTGGTGGCTGAACGCCGGGCCGCCCGGCCACCCGGAACAGCGCGCCGCGCCGGGCCTGCCCGCCGACATGTTCGCGGCGAACGGGTTCCAGGGGCAGACGCTGGTCGTCATCCCGTCGCGGCGGCTGGTCGTTGTGCGCCTCGGGTGCACCAAGAACGAGCGCGACTTCGACGCCCACGCGATGGTCGCCGCATCCTCGCGGCGTTGCCGTGAGCCGCGCGCTTCTCGTGCGTTTCCATCTCGCCTGATGCATCCGATGCAGACCGACCCCCGTTATCCGATCGGCCCGTTCGATCCTCCGACCACCGTGACCCCCGAGCTGCGCGCCGGCTGGATCGACGCGATCCGCGCGACGCCCGACGCGCTTCGCGCGTCCGTGGCCGGCCTGTCGGACGCGCAGCTCGACACGCCCTACCGCGACGGCGGGTGGACGGTGCGGCAGGTCGTGCACCACCTCGCCGACAGCCACCTGCACGCCTACTGCCGCACGAAGTACGCGCTCACCGAGGAGCGGCCGGCGGTGAAGGCGTACGACGAGAACACCTGGGCGGCGCTGCCCGACTCCAGCCTGCCGGTCGCGCCCTCGCTCGCGTTGCTCGGTGGGGTGCACGAGCGGTGGGTGGCCGTGCTCGCGAGCCTGCGTGCGGAGGACTTCGCGCGCGCGTGGTTCCATCCCGAGCGCGGCAAGACGTTCGACCTCGACTTCCTGCTCGCGCTGTACGCGTGGCACGGCCGGCACCACGTGGCGCACGTGACCGAGCTGCGCGCGCGGCGCGGTTGGTAGGCGCGGGAACGCGCGCGGTTCCGCGTCGGATTCTGCAAGGCGTGCGGCGCGCGCTTCCCGCGTGGCCCGGCGCATAATCGCCCCGTCCGATGAAGAGGCTCGTCCTGTTCGTCTTTGCTGCGGTGCTCGGCACGCTCGCAGTGTCCGCCTACCGCGGCCGGCCCGACGGCCTGTTCGCGCGCTTCCGCGCCCTCGTCCGTCCCTACCTGCGCGACGCGCAGGAGACCCTGCACGCCCGCCTCGCGCAGCCGTTCGTCGCCGGGCTGCTCGACGAGGCGCGCTGCACCTTCGCCTGCAACTACTCAGGCGGGGCGACCGCGGTGCCGCGCACGATCCGGACGGGGCCGCCGGACGCCGCGGGCCTGCGCGCGGTCGGCGAGATCCTCGCCGAGTCGGGCCTGCAACCGAACTTCAAGGTGCTCAGCGGCGACGTCGCCAACGCGTCGGCCTTCCTGCACGAGGGCGAGCGCGTGATCGTCTACAGCAAGGAGTGGCTGCGGAAGCTGAGCGAGTCCGTGCAGACCAAGTGGGCGATGTACGCCGTGCTCGCGCACGAGATCGGCCACCACCTGAACGGCGACACCCTGCCGCGCGCCGGCGACTACCGGAGCCGGCCGGCGGCGCGCAACCACGAGCAGGAGCTGCACGCCGACTACTTCGCGGGGTTCGTGCTCGGCAAGCTCGGCGCGACGCTGGAGGAGTGCACCGCCGCGGTCCGCGCCTACGGCGGCCCCGCGTCACACTCGCATCCCGCCAAGGAGCGCCGCATCGAGGAGCACGAGCGCGGCTGGCACCAGGGTCGGCAGGGTGCCGCGCCTGCCGTGCTGCCCCCGGACGCGTCGGCCGAGCTGGTGCGCCTGCGCCAGGAGATCGGCCGGCACGCCGAGCACTACGGGCCCGGCTGGGTGGAGATCGGGGGCCGCAAGGCGCCGTGCCTGATCCAGTGCCGGCTGCGCTTCGAGGGCGTCGTCATGAAGGTCAAGGGCATCCGCTACGACGCCGAGACGCGCGATGTCGCGATCCTCGACTGGCACCTCGACCCGCGCGACGGCCGCCCGCACCCGGTGACGGTGGAGGAGACCGGCACGCTGGACGACTCGCGGTGTCACCGGGTGGTGATCGCGAACGCGGGCGAGTTCAACTACGCGGTGGCGGAGCCCGAGCGCGGCACGCGCGATCCGGAGGAGTTCGCGCGGTTGTTGCGGAGGTATGTGGAGTTGACGGCGCGATAGAGCGTGTGCGCGTGCTCGGGGACCGGTCGATCAGCGGGCTGCGCCGTCCTGCCTGAAGTACGGTCACGCCGGCTTCCGTGCGCTGTCGCGTAGCCCGTCGCGCAACC
>DATGPD010000511.1:0-2577 GCA_035305285.1 Planctomycetota bacterium | reverse complement strand
CACTCCAACTCGCTGATCCCGATCTACGTGAACGGCACCGGCGCATCGCGGTTCGACGCGGAGGTCGTCGGCACCGATCCGGTGCGCGGGGAGTACGTCGACAACACCGCGATCTACCGGGTGCTGCGCGACGTGCTCGCCGCGCCGCGCTGAGGCTCAGCGCCCGCGCCGCCGGCCGCGCTGGCCCTCGCCGGGCGCGGCGGGCTCGGGCAGCGCCGGCCCGAGCGCGACGTCGAGCTGCGGCCGTGCCTTGCGCAGCTCTTCGACCAGCGCGGCGGTGGCCTTGCTCTGCCACAGGCGCAGCTCGGCGAGCTTCGGCATCGCGAGGAACGCCGCGCGGCTCGCGTCGCTGACCTCGGTGGCGAACAGGTTGAGCGCGCGCAGCTCCGGGAGCGCGGAGAGCTGCGCCACGCCGGCGTCCCCCACCGCGGTCTCGCGCAGGTCGAGGCGCACGAGGCGCGGCATGCGTGCGATCTGCGCGCACGCGCGGTCGGTCACCTTGGTCCGCGCGAGCACGAGCACCGCGACGTGCTCGCGCAGCGGTGCGAGTGCGGCGATCTCGGCGTCGCCGACGTGGTCCTCTTCGCCGGCGAACTCCACGCGCAGGAGTGGGCTGCCGTGCCACAGGGGCGTCACCTTCGCCTTGTCGCCCGCGGCGCGCGCCACGGTCTCGGGCGGGAGCGGCGCGAGGCCCTCGGCGAGGCGCGCGAGGTCGAGCGTCCGCGCCGACGCCGGAGCGGTCCCGGCCGGTGCAGGTTCCGCGTCGGTCGCGGCCGGCCCGGATTCGCCGATCCACTTGCCGAAGTCCGCGCCGCCGTCGATCCAGCGCCGGAGGATCTCGGTTTGCTCGGCCGTCAGCGGCGTGCCGTTCGCCGGCATGCGCTCGTCGTGGTCTGCCGGCAGGACGGTGCGCGTGTAGAGCGGACTCTGCCGCGCGTTGCCCGGCGCGAGCACGCGACCTTCCGCCCCGCCGCGCTCGATCCAGGCGCGACCGTCGAGCCGCAGCCCGCCCTTCGGCTTGCGCACCCGACCGTTCCGGTCGGTGTGCTCGCCGCGGTGGCAGTCGAAGCACCGCGTCTGCAGGATCGGGAGGACGTCGGCCTCGAAGTCGACCTGCTGCGCGGCGGCGGACGCGGCGGACAGCGCGAACACCGCGCACCGGAGCAGGGCGTTCACGCGAACAGCTCCAGCGCGGGACGGCCCTTGTCGGCGACGGTGAACGGCCGGCCCTCGGGCGAGGTGACCACGTGCTCCAGCGGCAGGCCGAGCGCGTGCGCGATCGTCGCGTTGAAGTCCGGGATCGAGAGCGGCCGCTCGACGATCTCGCGCCCCTCGGCGTCCGTCTTGCCGTAGCGCACGCCGCCCTTGATCCCGCCGCCGGCGAGCAGCGCGGCGAACGCCTTGGGGTAGTGGTCGCGGCCACTGGTGTCGCGGCGGATGTCGGGCGTGCGCCCGAACTCGGTCGCGATCACGACCAGCGTCTCGCTCAGCAGACCGCGCGCGTCGAGGTCGGCGAGCAGCGCGGCGACCGCGCGGTCGACCACCGGGCACCTCTCGCTCATGGTCTCGAAGTTCTGGTTGTGCGTGTCCCAGCCGCCGATGACCACCTCGACGTAGCGCACGCCGTGTTCGACCAGCCGGCGGGCGAGCAGACAGCCCTGACCGAAGTTGGCGTCGCCGTACGCCTGGCGCACCCACTCGGGCTCCTGCGTCATGTCGAACGCGACCAGGTCCGGCGAGCGCATGAGTTTCACCGCCTCGTCGTACATTCCGGCATAGGCGCGCACCTGCCGGTGGCCGTGCGCCTGCTCGAACGCCTCGTTCATCGCGCGCAGGCGCGCCAGCCGGCGCTGGAAGGCCTCCTCGCTGACGCCCTTCGGCCGCGCGCTGTTCTTCAGGCCCGACTCGGGGTCGCCGATCGGCAGCGGCAGGTACTGCGGCGGGAAGAAGCCGGCGGTCGCCATGTCGCCGCTGCCGCCGATCAGCACGTGCCCGGGCAGGGTCGGATTCACCTTGCCCGCCAGGCGGTTAACCCACGCGCCGAGGGACGGGTGGCGCACCGTGCCGCGCAGGGTGTAGCCGGTGCGCAGGAGGTACTCCGCCTGCTCGTGCGCGCCCTGCGTCGAGTGCAGCGAACACACGACCGCGGCGCGGTGCATCTGCCGGGCGAGCAGAGGCAGGTACTCGCTCAGCTGCACGCCGTCGGCGCTCGTGGCGATTGCCTGCACCGGCCCCTGGGTCTTCGCCCCGGGCTTGGGGTCGAAGGTGTCGAGGTGCGACATGCCGCCGCGCATGAACAGGTAGATCACGTTGCGCGCGGTCGCCGGGCCGAGGGGCACCGGCTCGTCGCCGCCCGCCTCCGGCGCGCGCACGAGGACCGGCAGGGCTGCGACGCCGAGCAGGCGGCGCGCGGTCAGCGACAGGAAGCCGCGCCGGGTGAGCGGATCGGCGGACGAGAAGAGGTCGACGAGACGCATGCGGGCCTCCTAGCGGATGAAGCGGAACTCGTGGCTGTTGACCAGCACCCAGACCAGGTCGCGAACCGTCGCCTCCGGGTCCGCGCCGCCGGTCTGCCAC
>DATGPD010000510.1:0-3141 GCA_035305285.1 Planctomycetota bacterium | reverse complement strand
TTGAGGTGCGCGAGCGACAGGACCGGGTCGGTCGCGTGGACGGCGTCGGCCTGCTGCGCGATGCCGCGCACGAGGTCGACCTCGGCCGGACCGGCGAGGAAGATCGGCACGAGCCCGTGTCGATCGCGCAGCGCGCGCGCGACCGCGGCGAACCGGTCGCCGGACCACAGCTTGCTCGCGCCGAACGACGCGCCGGCGTTCAGGAGGACGAGCGGGGCATCGGGCGCGACCCCGCGCGCGCGCAGCCATTCGTCGATGAACGCCTCCTCGGCGGGACTGACGTGCAGGCGCGGCCGGTCGTCGACCGGCGGCAGACCGAGCAGGTCGAGCAGGTCGGCGTAGTAGCGCGGCATCGGCCGCGGCACGCGGCGCGGCCCGCGCCGCGAGAACCACGGGCGGTTGCGCTCCGCGCGCAGCCCCTCGGTCATGGTGAACGGCCGGCCCTGGGTGTAGCCGAGGCGCCGCGGGATCCCGGCAAGGCGCACGAGCAGCCCGGTCGCCAGCGAGTTCGGGAGCACGACCGCGAGGTCGAAGCCGCGGGCGCGCAGGGTCCTGGCCTGGCGCCACAGCGCGCGCAAACCGCGCGCCTTGGGCAGCGGGACCAGCTCGTCGAAGAACGGCGAACCCGACAGCAACGGCTGCAGGTAGGGGCGCACGCCGACGGTGATGTGCGCGCCGGGGAACCCGGCGCGCAGGCGCGCCAGGGCGGGCGTGGCCATCACGAGGTCCCCCACCCAGTTCGGCGCGCGCACGAACACGCGGCGCGGAGGCTCGGCCGGCGCACTCACCGCCGGTGTTCGGCGCGCCGGGGCTGGCGCCGGAGTTCTTCTTGGACAACCATTCGCGTGCGCAGGATAACTGCGCCCCCTACCGATCCGCGCTGGGAACCGGTCCGCCACCGTCCCGCGCGCCGCCCCCACGACGTCCACCCGATGGCATCGCAAGCGATCCTCGCCCGCCTAGAGGCCGAGTTCGACAGTCCCGCCGAACACATCGCCGCGGTAGTCGCGTACCTCGAGGAGGGCGCGCCGCCCCAGTTCATCGCCCGCTTCCGCCGCGAGCAGACCGGCGACCTCGGCGAAGAGCGGGTGACGGCGATCGCCGAACGGCTGCAGTCGCTGCGCGAGCTGGAGGAGCGCAAGGCGGTGATCCTGCAGCAGGCCGAGCAGCAGAACCGGCTCACCGACGAGCTGCGCGAGAAGATCCTCAAGAGCACCGACCAGGACTACATCGACGACGTTTACCAGTCGTTCCGCCCGCGCCGGCGCACCGCGGCGCTGCAGGCGGAGGAGAAGGGCGTCGGTCCGCTCGCGCTCGCCATCCACCACCGGACGCTCGGCGACCAGTCGCCGCTGGATGCGGCCGCCGCGTACATCGATCCGGCGAACGACATCCCGACGCCGGAGAGCGTGCTCGAGCAGGCGGTGCTGATCCTGTCGGAGCGCTACGGCACCGACGCCGACGTGCGCGCGAAGGTGCGCTCCGAGCTGACGCGCGGCATCCTGCGCGCCGAGGTCGTCGCGCCGGGCAAGAAGGGCGCGCAGCGCTACCAGAGCCTGTTCAACCTCGAGGAACCGGTGCGGCGCATCCCGCCGGCACGCATGCTGGCACTGCGCCGCGCGGAGTGGGAGGGCATCCTGCGCCTGCGCCTGCACCTCCCGGCCGGGCGGGCGCGCGAGATCCTGCGCGAGCGGTTCGCCGCCGACGTCACCCCGGGCACGCCGCTCGCCGAGTTCCTCGACCTCGTGTTCGACCACGCCTACCAGCACCACATCTGGCCGGCGTGCGAGGCCGATGTCCGCCGCCGGCTCAAGGAGCGCGCCGACCGCGAGACGGTGCGCGCGCTGGCGCGCGGTTACCGCTCGCAACTGCTCGCGCCGCCGCTCGGCGCGAAGAAGGCGATCGGCGTGCGCGCGTCGGGCAAGGCGCTGTGGATCGTCGCGCTCGCCGAGGACGGCTCGATCGCGGAGAACACGACCGTGCAGGCCGACGACGAAGCGCACGTGGCCGAGGCGGTCGACGCGCTGGCCGCCATGATCGGCAAGCACGAGCCGGCCGCGATCGCGATCCCGCACGGCCGTCGCCAGCAGCGCACCGAGAAGCTGGTCGCCGACGCGGTCGCCAAGGTCGAGCCGGCCAAGCGGCCGATGTTGGTGCCGGTCGACGAGGGCGCCTCGGCGATCTGGGCGACGAGCGCCGCGGGCCGCAAGGCGATGCCGGACGCCGACGTCGGCGTGCGCACGGCGACCAGCCTCGCGCGCCGCATGCAGGACCCGATGGCCGAGTTGCTCGGGATGGACGTACGCACGCTCGGGTTCGGGCAGAGCCTCGACGACGTGCACCAGCGCCTGCTGCACCGCGCGCTGGACAACGTGGTCGCCTCGGCGGTGGCCCGGGTCGGCGTCGACATCAACGTCGCCGATGCCGAGCAGCTCGCGCAGGTTCCGGGCATCGACGCCGAGCTGGCCGGCAAGATCGTCGCACACCGGCGCGAGCACGGCCCGTTCCGCACGCGCGCCGCGCTGCTGGAGGTGCCCGGGATGACGCCGACGCGCTACACGCACATCGCCGGCTTCGTGCGCGTGTACGGCGGCGACCAGCCGCTGGACGCGACCGAGCTGCACCCCGAGCAGTACGAGCTGGCGGAGAAGATCGCCGCCAAGGAGGGCAAGACGGTCGCCGAGCTGCTCGGCCGAGACCTGAGCTGGATCCCGCTGCGCGAGTGGCTGGAGAGCGGCGTGAGCAAGCGCCAGCTCAAGGAGGTCATCGACGCCCTCTCGTCGGTCGGCAAGGATCCGCGCGGCGAGCTGACCGCGAGCGCCGGGCGCCGGGTCGCGA
Source organism: Planctomycetota bacterium (assembly GCA_035305285.1). Taxonomy (GTDB): domain Bacteria; phylum Planctomycetota; class UBA1135; order UBA1135; family UBA2386; genus DATGPD01. Next base: position 303 of record DATGPD010000510.1, on the reverse strand, counting down.
ACATCCACGACCTCAAGCCGGGACTGGAGGTCGAGGGAAGGATCACCAACCTCACCGAGTTCGGCGCCTTCGTCGACATCGGCGTGGGCCAGGACGGGCTGATCCACATCTCGCAGATCCCCAAGGAGCGCCTGCAGGACGGCGACGCGATGCTGTGCGTCGGCGAGGTGCTGCGCTGCTTCGTCGTGCGGGTGGACGCGGAGCGCAGCCAGATCAGCCTCGCGCTGCACAAGCCGGCGCCCGAGGCCGAAGGCGGTCCGCCCACCCGGCGCGACCGGCGCCCGCCGCGCCGCGAAGAACGCG
>DATGPD010000509.1:0-5003 GCA_035305285.1 Planctomycetota bacterium | reverse complement strand
CCCCTGTTCCCCGACAACCACGCGGTCTCGCACTGCCGGCGCTTCGCGTCGCGCGACGAGGACGAGCAGCCGTCGTACCACCTCGACGACGAGGTCCCGCGGCGCAACGCGCCGCCGAACCCCGCTGCGTACCCGCTCGACGACCTGTTCGGCGCGGTGCTCCACGTCGACGGGCGCCTCGCCGCGCGGCCGTCGAGCCGGATGCGCCGGGTGGCCGACGACCTCAACCAGCTCCCTCCCCCGCCGCAGTCGAGCGAGCTGCGCTGGTGTCCGGAGGTGGTCCGCGGCGAAGCACAGATCGCGACCGCCACGGCGACGGTCCGGTTCGGGATCCCGATCCTCGACCCGTCCAACCCATACGGCTGCCGCCTGCAGACGCTGTGGCGCGAGATCGACCTCGACCTGTCGCGCACCGATCCGTTCGACTTCAACCTCGACGTCGAGGCGGTGTACTGGGGGATCCACACCGGGAGCCCGTTCGTCGCCGACGTGTTCGAGCGGACCAGCCTCTGGCTTGGGCACGGCGAGGTGCGGCCCGAGCCGTGCGTGAGCCAGTTCAGTGCGCTGCCGAGCCTGACCGAATCGGGGCCCGGCCGCGTGTTCGCCGACAACTACGCGCACGACCTCGACCGCGCCGGCAACAAGGAGCACGACGCCCCGCCGCACCCGGCGTTCGTCGACCAGCCGTGGGTGCACGATCCGGCGAGCCTCGTGTTCGAGCCGAGCGGCGTGAACCGCTATGCGCCCGCGCCGGCGTTCCAGCGCCCGTACTTCGTCTGGCGCGACGAGCGGGTCATGGCGCAGGGCGGCAACTCGCACCTCGGCAGCGACCTGCGCAATCCCCTGCGCTCGTTCGAGCCCTACATCATCTCGCCCTTCCTGCAGGGGCAGGGGCGCTGCATCGTCCGCGACGGCAGCGGCCAGTTGCGCTTCCAGCCGGGCAAGTGGAGCAACGCGGAGAACCACCGGTTCGGGACCAACCCGCCCGTCCTCGACCGCCTGACCGGCGGCAGCGTCGGCGCGATCGCGCTGCCTCTCCTCGTCGACGCCCAGGTCGACCCGTACGAGGGTTCCACCGGGCTGCCGCCGCCGGTCGGGCAGAACGGCTGGCAGGTCGCGCTGCCGGTGCAGTCGTCGGCCTTGCCGGCGTTCCGCGCCTACTCGGCGGGCGGCGTCGTGCAGGGGCAGCCGCGCATCGTCGATCGCAACAGCCCCGCATGGTTCACCGCCTCGGGCGGCGTCGACTTCATGGGGCTGGTCACTCCCGCCCTCGACAACACGTTCTACTGGGCGATGTTCGACTTCGCGAAGACGACGACGGTGGTGACCGCGGGGTTCGTCGACTTGCTGGATCCGCACCGCATGCCGGACGCGCCGGTCGATCCGCGCCTCGGGCCGTTCTTCGGGCGCGCCTTCCCGGCCGGGAAGCGCGTGCGCTACGCGGCGATCTTCGATCCGCCGCTCGACGCGCTGCCGCCCGGAACGAGCATCGTGGCCGAGTACCGCGCCGCGGGCGAAGTCGATCCGCAGCCGTGGCGCGCGCTCGCGGACGGCTACGCGACCGTGCCGGACGCCCGCAACTTCCCGCTCGACCCGCTGAAGGCCGGCGACGCGCACGTGCGCAAGGACGACACGCGCCCCACCGGGGGGCAGCCGCGCGACTGGTGGACGTACCTCTACAACCGCAACGTCACCGACTACACCGACGACCCCGACCGCCTCGCCGATCCCGCGTTCCTCGCGCGGTTCGCCGGCCCGCGCGACGCGTTCGGTCCCGAGCAGGTGCGCTACGTCAACTGGCGGCTGGTGATGCGCAACGGCAGCGGGCCGCAGCCGGTCGCGCCGAGCCTCGATTCGTTCATGCTCGCCTGGCGGTTCGAGTCGCCGTGAACGGCGCGCGGGCCCGCCCGCACGGGGCGCGCCCGCGGAAAGAGGCGCCGCGATCGCGGCGGGCGGAGGCGGCCGATGGCGCGCGCAACACGACATCCGGCCCGCAGAGGAAGCCCTCGACCACGCGCCACCGCCGGGCGCCGCGCCTTGCTCCACAACCGTGCCAGGGCTGCCGCCGAGTCTCCCGTGGCCGCATAATCGCCCCGCCGTCGTGAACGCCGAGCGCTGGACCCGGGTGCGCGAGTTGTTCTACGCCGCGCTCGACCTCGCGCCGGACCAGCGCGACGCCTTCGTCGCGCGCGCGTGCGGCGGCGACTCCGAGCTGTCGGCCGAGGTGCGCGCGCTGCTGCGCGCCGACGCCGACGACGGTCCCGACGTGCCGTCCTTCGCGGCGCCGCCCGTGCCCGCCGACCTCACCGGGTCGACGCTCGCCGGCTTCCGCGTCGTGCGCCGCATCGGCACGGGCGGGATGGGCGCCGTGTTCGAGGCGCGCCAGGAGCGCCCGCAGCGGACCGTGGCGCTGAAGACGCTGGCCGTGCGCTTCCCGTCCGAGCGCGCCCGCCGGCGGTTCGAAGACGAGGCCGAGATCGTCGGGCGCCTGCGCCACCCCGCCATCGCACAGGTCCTCGCCGCCGGGACCGCACGCGCCGGCGACGACGACGTGCCGTGGTTCGCGATGGAACTGGTCGAGGAGCCGCGCGCGATCGACCTCTACGTGCGGGAGGAGCAGCTCGACCTGCGCGCCATCCTCGCCCTGTTCGCCGGCGTGTGCGACGCGGTCCACTACGCGCACCAGCACGGCGTCATCCACCGCGACCTGAAGCCCGCGAACGTCCTCGTCGATCGGCACGGCCGGGTGAAGCTGATCGACTTCGGCATCGCCCGTCTGGTCGATCGCGACGCGGTCGCGCGCTGCACGCGCACCGGCGAGATCCTCGGCACGCTCGCCTACATGAGTCCCGAGCGCCTGCTGCACGCGGACCGCGGCGACGACGTGCCGTCCGACGTGTACGCGCTCGGCGTGATGCTCTACGAGCTGGTCGCCGGCCGGTCACCGTTCGCGCTGGACACGCTGCCGCCGGCGCGGGTCGTGGAGACGCTGTGCGCCGCGGACCCGCCGCCACCGTCGCGCGTGGCGCCGAGGGTCCCGGTCGAACTGGACTGGATCACGGCGAAGGCGATGGCGCGCGAGCCGCGGCGGCGCTACGCGTCGGCCGCCGAGCTGGCGCACGACCTCGAACGCTTCGCGCGGCACGACGTGGTGGTCGCCGGTCCGCCGAGCCCGACGTACCGCCTGCGCAAGCTCGCCTGGCGGCACCGCGTGCTGCTCGGTGCGGCGGCCTTGGCGTTCGTCGCGGTCACGGTCGGCCTGGTCATCGCGCTGCTCGGCTGGCAGCGCGTGGCCGCGGCGGAGCAGGCCGCGCAGCGCCGTGCCGACCTGCTCGCCGAGGTGAACCGCTTCCAGGAGGACATCCTGTTCGGGGCGCAGGACACCGAGAAGGGCAGCGACGTGCGTCTGGTGGACGCGATCGATCGCGTGGTCGCCGCGCTCGAAGGCAAGCGGTTCTCGGCGCCGGTCGTCGAGATCGGCCTGCGCCGCTCGGCCGGCGCCTCGTACCTCGCGGTCGGACGCCTGCAGGACGCCGAGCGCCAGCTCCTGCGCGCCCGCGTGCTGCTGGAGCAGCACGCCGGCGAGATCGACCGGCGCGACGGCTGGGACGTACTGGTCAGCAACGACCTGTCCCTCGTCTACGACAAGCAGGGCAGGCACGAGGAGAGCGAGCGCGAGGCGCGGCGCGCCCTCGCCGAGAAGCTCGCGCTGTACGGGCCCGACAGCCTCGCGGTCGCCGCCGCGCACAGCAACCTCGCGGTCATGCTCGTCGAGCGCGAGGCCTGGGAGGAAGCGCTCGCCTTCGCGACCGCCGCGCACGCGACCTTCGCGCGCGCGCACGGCGAGGGCAACCATCGCACGATCCACGCGCTGACCCTGCGCGCCACCATCCTCGCCGGCATGCGGCAGGACGCGGAAGCGGACGAAGTGCTCGATCGCGCGCAGGCGCTCGCCGACCGGAACCTCCACCCCGACCATCCGGCGCGCCTCGAAGTGCTCGGCGCGCGCGCCCAGTTCCTGCACCGTCGCCGGCGCCTGCCGGAGTGCGTGCGCGTGCAGGAGGAACTCGCGGCGGCGCGCGAGCGCGTCCAGGGACCGAACCACCCCGCCACGCTGAGCGCGTGGTGCACGCTGGCCGCGCAGCTGTACGAACTCGAGCGGTTCGCGGACGCCGAGGCCGCCTGCCGCCGCGCGATCGCCGGCTGGGAGACGATCGGCGTGCGCGGCGGCTTCGACTACCTCGCGACCCGCCAGAACCTGATCGGCGCCCTCCGCCGGCAGGGCCGGGCGGCCGACGCCGAGCCCATCGCGCGCGAACAGCGCTCGCTCGCCTCGGCGACCCTGCCCGCCGGGCACTGGCTGCTCGGCGTCGTGACGAAGGAGCACGGCGCATGCCTGCGCGAGCTGGGACGCTTCGCCGAGGCCGAGCCGCTGCTGCTCCACGCCCACGGCCTGCTCGCCGAGGCGGTCGGCCCGAGCGACCGCCGCACGCAGCGCGTCGTGACCGAGCTGGTCGCGCTGTACGAGGCGTGGCCCGACGCGACGCGGGCCGCGGAGTGGCGCGCGCGGCTCCCCGACAAGCAGTGAGCGAGTACGGCGGGCGCGGCGACACGAAGGCGACGCCGGCGCCCGGGCCAGCAGCGCACTGCCGACTCCGCGAACGACGAGCGGGGGAACGCGTGCGCCGACGCGGGCGGTCCGGCCGAGACGACCCCGCGCGTGCGCGGCGCTTCAACGCGGCGAGGGGACCGTGAGCTTGACCTCGCCCACTTCTCCCGCAAGCACGACCACCGCGGACTTGCCGCTCGCCGCGCCGGGGCGTTCGGGGTGCGATCCAGGAAGAACGAACCGACGGCGTCGGTCCGCGTCCGCGCCAGTTCGCGCCCTTCCTCGTCGAGAGCCAGGACCTCGGTCGCGGGGTCGGGCGACCAAGCGCGTCGGCGACCGTGCCCCGGATCGGGCGATCGGCCTGACCCGTTGCGGCCGCCACCAGGATCCCGAG
>DATGPD010000508.1:0-3702 GCA_035305285.1 Planctomycetota bacterium | reverse complement strand
CCGGTGCTCGGCGCGGACGGCACGGTGATCGGCGTGACCTACGCCGTGCTGCGTGGGTTCGACAGTTCGAACTTCGCCGTGCCGATCCGCTTCGTCCGCGAGCTGCTGCCCTGAGGCCCGGCCGGCGGGTCGGAGACGCTCACTTCGCGGGCGGCCGGGTCCCTTCCGCGTGCGGCTCCGCGGTCTCCTTCGGTTCCTCCGGCGGTCCCTTCGGCGCACTCCCTGCGTCCTCGATCTCGGCCCCGGTCTTCCGCGGGATCGGCCGGATCGGGACGTCCTCGGCGTCGTGGACCTCGTTCACCGTGCGCCACCTCGGACTCAGGTCCCGGCGGATCGGACGCGGCTCGTAGAGCAGCACGCCCGCGCCGACCTCGAACGGGAGCACGCGCACCCGCGCGCCGACCAGGCCGACGCCGATGCTGCACAGCGGCCACACGTCGATCCCGGCGAGCTGGCCGCCCGCTGGAGCGCGCGACAGCAGGCCGACGCGGATGATCTTGCCGTCGTAGTCGTCGATGCCAGGGACCGCGGCGTACGCGGTGCCGAGCCCGCGCCAGCGGAAGAACTCGTCATCGTCGGTGCCGACGCTGAAGCCGACGCACCCGGCGGTGGCGAGCATGGACGCGAGGAGGGCGAGCGCCGCGCCGCGGCGGAGCCGGCGGCACGCCTCGCGAACGGACGAGGGTGAACGCGTTGGACTCATTGGACTAAGGTTCATCAGACGAGTCGTAGAGATCTGTGCTCACCGGCGTGCGCGCCTGCGTTGCACCGCCGGGACGGTTTCCTGCCCGCACCGACACGCCCGCGGAGGCGGACGGCTCCCCACCCGCATCAGGCACGGCGCCGAAGACCGCGAGGGTCCGCCGGCAGCCGTCGCACGCCGTCCCGCACCGGCGGGTGGCGCGCCGGCGAGCGCATCGAGCCCCGGAAGCGCGATCCCGACTCGCCCCGTCTCACGAGTCGGCGGACGGAACTCCGACCCCGGCAGCCGCCAGCCAGCGCAGGTCGGTGTTCCCGCCGGTGAGGATCAGCCCCACCCGGCGGCCGGCGAACCGGTCGCGCACCGCACGGAGCGCGGCAAGCACGGTCGCGGACGACGGCTCGACCACGATCTTCATGCGCTCGAGGAAGAAGCGCGCGGCGGCGAGGATCGCGGTCTCGCTCACCCTGACCACTTCGGCCTCCCCCTGGCGGAGGATCTCGTAGTTGCGCTCGCCGAGCCCGGTCATCAGGCCGTCGGCGACGGTGGGCGCGACGACCGCGGGATAACGCACGCCGTCGCGCAGCGAGCGGTAGGCGTCGTCGACCGCCTCCGGCTCCGCGCCGACGACCGCGCACCGCGCGCCCATCCCGCGCACGACGAGGGTCACGCCGGCGAGCAGGCCGCCGCCGCCGACCGGCGCGAAGATCGCGTCGAGGTCGGGATGCTCCTCCAGCAGCTCCAGCGCTGCCGTGCCCTGCCCGGCGATCACCGTCGGATCGTCGAACGGGTGCACGAGCGTGGCGCCGCGCTGAGCGACGACGGCGCGCGCGGTCGCGTCGCGCTCGCTGCGCCGGCACAGAACGACGTCGGCGCCGTAGCCGCGAACCGCGGCGAGCTTCACCGCGGGCGCGTCGTCCGGCATGACCACCACCACCGGGATGCCGCGCGCGCGCCCCGCGTAGGCGACCGCCGCCCCGTGGTTGCCGGACGAGTGCGTGACCACGCCGGCGCGCGCGACATCGTCGGGCAGCGCGAGGATCGCGTTGACCGCGCCGCGCGCCTTGAAGGCGCCGACCTTCTGCAAGTTCTCGCACTTGCAGAACACGGTCGCGCCGATTTCGCGGTCGAGCGTGCGCGAGGTCAGGACCGGCGTGCGGTGCACGTACCCCGCGATCCGCGCCGCGGCAGCACGCACGTCGGCGAAGGTCAGCGTGGTCATGGCGCGAAGCGTAGCGCGCCGGTTACTCGGGGACGACGCGCTGCTTGTTGCCCTTGCGCTCGACCATGAAGCGCTTGTTGCCCACCGGGACGCCGGTGATCTTGAAGTCCGGCATGTCGTCGGCGACCGGATCGATCTGCACCTCGCCGAACCGCACGACGAAGCCGCACGCGACGCGGAAGATGTTGTCGAGCACGAACGAGTGCAGGTAGTGGTCGATGCCGCGGTAGCGGCTCGCTCGCCCGGTCTCCGGGCTGTAGTGCTCGCAGCTCACCGGCTCGTCGAGCCCCTCGAGTTCGCCGGACAAGAGCGTGACCGTCTTCTTGAGCAGCTCGCCGTTCAGCTTCGCCGCCTTCTTGTTGCCGCGCTCCGCCCAGTAGGACAGCCCCTCCATCAGGTGGGAGTTGATCATCGGCCACACCCGGCCGTTCCACGGGCAGTTTCGGCGCGTGCCCTTCCACATGCCGTCCGGGCTGTAGTACGGGTCGCTCGCCGCGAGCGAGGGCACCGGGTACTTGGTCCAGAACTCCTTGCGGTCGCCGAGCACTTCGAGCATGCGGTCGACCTGCGCGGCCTTCGGGATGTCGGTCGCGAGCGGGTAGAAGCCGACCGCCGCCTTGACGCCGGTGCGCCGTTTGGCCTCCGGGTCGACGTCCATGAACAGCCCCGCCTTCTCGTCCCACATCCGCTTGCGGATGGCGTCCTGGATCGCCTCCTTCTCGGCGAGGAAGCGGTTGGCCATCGCCTTCTCCTGCAAGTCGTCGGCGACGCGCGCGAGGTACGACACGAGGCGGTAGCGGAACACGCTCGCGTCGATGCCCTTGAGGCGGAAGCTCTCGGTGAAGCCCTCGGCGCGGTCGGCCTTGTCGTCGATCACCGTGTAGCGGCGCGAGAACTCCTGCCCGGCCTCGAAGTGGTTGACGATGTCGGTCAGCCCGCTGCCCTCGGGGTCGCGGTTGTTGGCGAGCCACTTCACGTAGCGCTGCATCGCCATCAGGACGGCGCGCTTGGTCGCGCGGTCCGGGTGCATCTCGTCGAGCGCCTCGAATCCGCCGCCCCAGTCGGCGTGATAGAAGTCGCTGTTCGACAGCGCGGTGAGGTAGATCCGGCCCGGCACCATACCGTTCTGCCGGATGTTGTCGAAGAACACCTTCACCAGGCCGCGGCCCAGCGACGGGTCCTGCAGCCAGCGCACTTCGCGCATGATCGCCGGCGCGGAGAACGAGATCGGTTCGTGGAACAGGCCGGGACCCTCGCACACCGCGGGGCTCGTCATGTGCCCGGCGCCGTGCGGCACGCGCAGCAGCCATAGGAGGCGGAAGCGGTGCTGCACGACCTTCTCCACGTCCTTCCACTCGCAGTGGAACTTGGGCACGTTGGCCCAGAACGCCTGCCAGCCGTTCTCGTCCTTCGGGTCCGGGCGACGCGGCCGGTAGCTGAAGCTCTTGCTCTTCAGTATCACGTTCGCCTCGAACCGGTGCGCGACCGGCGTGCCCGGCTTCACCGTCACCTGCCGGAACAAGCCGCAGTACACGCGCGCCTGCGGCAGGATGGGGCTCGGCTTCTCCATCGGCCGCTTGGCGCGCGGCGTCGTCAGCTCGCGCCGGTCGAACCAGGGCGTGTGCCGCCAGTCCAGATCGGGCGAGCCGCCCTCGCAGAAGAACGGCTGCAGGCAACGCGCGCCCTTCGAGTCCGGGCTGTTCCAGTGGATCTCGGCGGGGACCGGCGGGAAATCGTGCGTCTGCAGCGTTCGCCGGATGCGGAAGCTGTCGCCCTCGAG
>DATGPD010000507.1:0-2365 GCA_035305285.1 Planctomycetota bacterium | reverse complement strand
CTGGACGCGCGTGCCCTTGCCCACCTCGCTCTCGACCGTGATCTCGCCGGCCATCTGCTCGACGATCCGCTTGACGATCGCGAGGCCCAGGCCCGTGCCGCCGAACCGGCGCGCGGTCGTCTCGTCGCCCTGTTCGAACGGCAGGAACAGGCGCTCCAGGCGGTCGGACGGGATCCCGACCCCGGTGTCGGTGACCGAGATCTCGACCACTGCCCGGCTGCCGCCGCGCGCCGTGCAGCGCGCGGCCAGCTCGACCTCGCCGCGCGCGGTGAACTTGACCGCGTTGCCCACCAGGTTGGCGAGCACCTGGCGCAGCCGCACCGGATCGCCGAGCAGGCGCGGCGGCAGGCTCTGGTCGAGGTCGACGAGCAGCTCGACGCCGCGCGAGTGCGCCGCCGGGGCGAACAGGCCGGCGACGTTCTCGAACAGCTCGTCGCGGTCGAACTCGATCTGTTCCAGCGACAGCTTGCCCGCCTCGATCTTGGCGAGGTCGAGGACGTCGTTGAGCAGCGCGAGCAGCGACTCGCCCGAGCTGCGCGCGATCCCCACCCAGTCGCGCTGCTGCTCGTCGAGCGAGGTCTCGCTGAGCATCGAGAGGAAGCCGAGCAAGCCGTTGAGCGGCGTGCGGATCTCGTGGCAGAGGTTGGCCATGAACCCGCTGCGCCCGCGCACCATCGCGAGGGTCTCCTCGTAGCGGCGTTCCATGTCCGCGACCTGCCGGGCGAGCGCCTCGGTGCGCGCGGCGCCGCGCTGTGCCGCCCGGCGCAGGCGCGCGGCCGCGTCGGCGAGGATCGGCAGCGGGTCGCCGGCCCCCGGCCGGTTGACGCTCCCCACGCCGAGGTCGAGGGCCAGTTCGAGGTCGCGCACCGCGTCGTCGACCCGGGCGGCCATCGCGCGCGTACGGCGCAGCCACGCCGCCGCGGCGGCGAGGCATCCGGCGGTCGTGCCCCACGCCAGCGCGACCGCGACGCCCGCCCCGAGCAGCCACAGCGTGCCGGCGAACCCCGCCGCCACGGCACACAGGCGCCATCGCAACGAGTGGTTCACGCGCTGCCTCGCGGACGGGCGGCGCTCGCGCGGCCGGTGCTGGTCCCCTCGGTCATCTCGCGTTCGATCTCCGCGGTTTCGACCGTACCGCGCGCCGCTCTTGAACGCTGCCACCCTCCCGTGCGCCGCCGCATCGCGCGGCGCGCGCGACGCCGCCATGCGACCGGACGCGCGCGCCCGGTCCGTCCCGCATCGAGCCGGCTCAGAGCTGGTGCATGAACGCCGTCAGCGCGGCCTTCTCCTCCGCGGTCAGCCTCAGCTCCAGGACCAGGTTGAAGAACTCGACGGTGTCCTCCAGCGTGAGGCAGCGACCGTCGTGCAGGTACGGCGGGCTGTCCTTGATGCCGCGCAGGGTGAACGTCTTGATCGGCCCGATCGCCGGCTCGCGTCCGAACCGCTCGACGCGCAGATCGTGCATCTGGTGGTCGAGGTAGTAGGGCGGCGGGTGGCAGGTCGCGCACGTGCCCTTGCCGAAGAAGACCTCCTCGCCGCGGATCTCCTGCTCGGTCGCCTTGCTCCGGTCAAGGCGCCCGTCGGGCCCGAGCTTCGGCGCCGGTGGGAAGTCGAGCATGTTCTGCAGCTGCGCCATGTGGCTCACGCGGATGCGGTCGAGCGGGACCATACCCTTCTTGGCCGCGTGCACCTGGTCACCGTTGAAGTACGCGGTGCGCTGCTCGAACTCGGTGAAGTCCTCGACCGAGCGCAGGCTGCGTTTGCTGCCGTGGATCTGCTGCTCCTTCACCCCGCGCAGGCTCGTCGTGTCGAGCCGGAACCGGCGGTGCTGCGGCCGGTCGTCGGGGTTCAGATGGAACTGGCCGGTCGTGTGGCCATTGACGTGGCAGTCGAAGCAGGCCACGCCGAGGCTCGCGTGCTCCGTCTTGCGGTCGTCGGTCGCGTTGAACTCCTCCTGCGGCAGCGGCGTGACCAGCATGCGCAGGCCGTCGAGCTGCACCGGCGTCAGCAGCCCCTTGAACAGCTCGTAGAAGTTGTTGATCGAGACGACCTCGCCGCGCGACACGTCGCCCAGCTCGGGACGGTTGGCGAGGAAGATCGCCGGCGGGAACTCGGGCAGGAAGTGCTCCGGCAGGTCGAAGTCGACGTCGAAGCGCCGCAGGCGCGGGAACATCTCGATCTGCATCTGCGGGAAGACCTGCCCGCCCGTCGCGTGCTTGGGGTGCGGCAGCGGCGGGTACGGGAAGGTCCCGGCGGCGCGGATCTCGTCGACCGACATCGCGCCGAGCCGCTCCCACGTCATGCCGTCGGGCAGGCGCGCGGTCGGTCCCTGCTGCACCGGCTTGCCGCGGCTCATCTTCACCGT
>DATGPD010000506.1:0-6113 GCA_035305285.1 Planctomycetota bacterium | reverse complement strand
AGCCGGTACGGCGCATCGGGTTCGCCGTCGAACCACACGATGCACGGCCGGGCGGGCGGCCCTGCTTTCGGATCGACGCGCGACGACGGAACGACTCCGTCGTCACGGTCGCCCTTGCTCAGCCAGACGTCGAGGCGATCGCGGAGGCGGCGAAGGATCACCGGCGGCAGCCTATCGACCCGTTGCGCTGCTCGGGATCTTCAACCGGACGCCGCGAGTAGCTCGCGGTCGGCCTGCCTCAACCACGCGCGCGCCGAAGCCAGGGCACCGCCCGCCGCCAACCACCGGAACAGGCGCACGTACTGGGCATACGCCGGGCGGCGCGCGAACGCGGCCGCGCACTCGGCGTGCGGCGGCGCGGCGACCTTGCCGTCGCACGCGTCCCGCATCGCGGCCGCGACCCGGGCCACGAACTCCGGCTGCAGCGCGTGCACCACGGCGTCGAGCGTCCCGCGGCGCACCTCGGTGATGGAAGCGAACGGTGGCGCCACCAGACGGCCGCCCGCGATCGCGACCTGTTCGCGCGCCGCGCCGACCTCGGAGACGACCAGTGGCAAGCCGGCGACCGCGGCCTCGGCCACCGCGAGGCTCCATCCTTCCCAGTACGACGGCAGCAGGAACGCGTCCGCGATGCCCAGCAGGTGGGCGACGTCGTCCCGGTGCCCGAGGAGGAGGGCGCGCTCCTGCAATCCCAAAGACGCGATCTCGGCGCGCAGCAGCGCGTGGTAATCGGGGTCGAGGGCGCGGCCGGCGAACAGGACCTTCGCGTGCGGATGCGTCTCGCGTAGCGCGGCGAGCGCGTGCACGGCGACGCGTTGCCCCTTCGGCGGGTAGATCGAGGCCGGCTGGACGAACACGAAGTCGGTCGGGGTCAGCCCGAGCGCCGACCGTGCCGCCGATCGGTCTCTCGGCGGGTGGTCGGACGCGACGCGCGTCTCGATGCCGTTCGGCAGCACGACGATCTTGCTCGGCGGCACGCCGAGGACGACGTCGGTGTAGCGCGCTGCTTCGGCCGACACGCAGGTGAACGCGGCGGTCAACGGGATCGTCCGCCGGATCGCCTCGATCTGGTCGTCGTCGAGCCAGACGTAGCTGTTGTGCACGGTCTGCACGAACGGCACGCCGCCGGCGGCGGCCAGGTCGGCGCCGTAGGTCGAGTAGTGCGCGTTCACGACGTCGACGCCGCTGCGCAGGAGCTCGACGTACTGGCTCTGACGCGCGGCGCCGGTGACGTGCACGACCGGGATCGCGAGCGCGTCGGCGCGCGCCTTCGCGTCGCCGGCCTTGCCGAGGATGACGAGGCGCACTTCGGCGCCGCCTTCGCGCAGCGTGCGGGCCAGGTCGAGCACGACCTGTTCCAGCCCGCCCTGGGTGAAATCGTCCACCTGGAGCAGCACGCGCAGTGGCCGGTCGCCGGGCAGGCGGACGCGCGGCGGCGATCGACGCGCCTGCGCCGGGTCGCGCTCGAACTCGGCCAGAAAGGTGCTGCGCGCGTGCAGCTCGGCGAAGCGAACGACCTGCTCCGGGTCGGGGACGGCGAACGCCCGGTCGGTGAACAGGGCCAGGCGGTCGGCCATGACGTGGTCTTCCGCCAGGCACAGGGGTGCGGCCTTCTGGATGGCCATGCGATGGCGGTACGGCGCCTCGCGGTCCTCGCTCGCGAACCAGGCGACGAGATGGCTGCCCGATGCGTCTTCGGGGAGCTGCTCCGGCGGGACGATGACCACGGTATGGCGCGCATCGGCGTCCGGGGCAGACGCGCGTTCGGCGGCCGGAAGCGGCAGGCCGCGGACGACCACGCGCCAGGGACGATCGTGTTGGGCGCGCCGCCGGCGGTCGATGTCGAGCAGCCGGTCTTTGCGCGAGAAGATGCCCAGCTCGCGCGCCTGTGCGCACAGGCTGTTGTCGTGCACCCGGTAGTAGTAGAGCAGGTCGTCCGAGCCGAGGTGCGCGATCCGCATGACGGTGTTCATGCGGAGCCAGTAGTCGTAGTCCTCGACGCCGAGCTCGGGCGCGTAGTCGCCGAGCACCTTGCCCGCGCGCCCGCGGTACAGGAAGCAAGGGCCGATGTAGTTGTCCTCGGCGTCGTTGTAACCGTTGACGTCGCGCGGCAGCCGGATCTCCGGCGACGACGGCGACGTGCGGTTGTGCGGCCGGAAGGCGGGATCGCGCAACAACTCGCCGCGGTCGTCGATCGCGTAGTAATCGGCGAACACGAGGTCGACCGCGGGATTGGCGCGGAGGAAGGCGACCAGCCGTTCGAGCTGGCGGCGGTCCATCAAGTTGTCCGCCGAGGTCCACGTCCAGAACTCGCCGCGCGCGAAGTCGAACGCGTTGCTCAGCGCCTTGGGGAGCTTCTGGTTCCTCTGCACGAGGAACCGGACGCGCTTGTCCCCCGTGAACCGGTCGAACACCGCCTCGACGCCGTCCGTCGAGCCGTCGCTCAGGACGATGAGTTCGAGGTCGGAGTACGTCTGTTCCAGGACGCTCGCGATCGCGTCGCCGAGGAAGGCGGCCTGGTTGTAGACCGGCAGGACGACGGTCACGAGTCCGGGTACCTCGCCCGCGAACCGGATCTGCCGATCGACGGCCTTCGGTGGCGCCGCCTGCGGCGCGGCAGGGGATGCACGCGGCGGCAGCAGCAGGCGACCGGCGTTGCGCACGGCCGTCCACCAGCCGCGCGGTCCGCGGCGGGTCTCCAGCACCGCGACTTTCGCGAGGTACGCGACGCGTTCGCGCACGCTGCCCCGCGGGAACACGACCAGGCGCAACCGGCGAGCCAGGGAAGGCGAAGGCCCGGCGAGCGGCGCCGTGCGGCGGCTCGACGTCACCCCTTCACCCGACGCGCGCGGTCCGCTCTCGCTCGCCCACGAGCGGATCGGGCCCGAGTCGGGTTCGGCGCGGTAGGGACGAGGGGAGGAAGACTGGGTGGACAAGCGTGGGCTGCACCTTGGGTCGGCCGAGAGGAATGGGGACGACGAAGCCGGCCACGGCGCGCCGGAACGTGCGCGCGTCGACCGCATTTCGAATCCGGCCTCTCGCGTCGGATGCTAGGAGGCGGCAACCAGGGGCGCAACGTCGCGCGGCGACGGCCCTGTGGGCCGCGGATTGCGCGCCGCGGGTGTCGCACCGCGCGTACAGTTGCGCGCGCCGTGCGCACCACGGTCGTCGAGAACGAATGAACATCGCCGTGCTGAGTGCCCTGTTCGCTCCGCTCGCCCGCGGCGGCGCGGAGCGCGTGGCGATGTCCTCGGCCTGCGCCCTCGCACGGCGGGGTTGCAAGGTGAGCGTGTTCACCCTGGCCGCCCCGGGGGTCTGCGAGCCGGAACGAGTCGAGGTCGACGGGTTGGTGGTGCACCGCGTCCCGTGCCCGAACCGTTATCACCCGCTGCAGGCGCATGAACGCGGCTTGCCGGCGCGCCTGGCATGGCACCTGCGCGATCTGCGCACGCCGGCCACCATCGCGTCGCTCGGCGCCATGCTCGACGCCGAACGCGTCGAAGCAGTCGTCTCGCACAACCTGAAGGGCCTCGGCCTGCGCTGCCTTCACGCGGTCCGCGAGCGCGGACTGCCGCACGTCCACGTGCTCCACGACCTGCAGCTGTCGGTGGCGAGCGGAGTGATGTGGCTGCGACCGCGCCTCGATGCCAACCCGGTGTTCCGGCGGTGGTACGAAGCGCACACCAGGCAGTTGCTCGGTTCGCCGCGCGCGGTGGTGTCGCCGTCGCGCTACTTGCTGGACGAGCATCTGGCGCGCGGCTTCTTCCCGACGTCGCGGACCGTCGTGTTGCGCAACCCGGTGGACCCCGTGCCGGTGACCGCCCCGGTGACACCTGCCGGTCCGCCGCGGTTCGCGTTCGTCGGTCAGCTCGCCGAGCACAAGGGCGTCCGGCAGTTGCTGCGCGCCTGGGCCGCGAAGCCCGCGCCGGGGGCGGAGCTGCACGTCGCGGGCGACGGGCCGCTCGCGGGACTGGTCGCGGAAGCGGCGCGGCGGGACCCGACGCTCGTGGTCCACGGCCGGCTGGGCGCGGACGAGCTGCAGAAGCTGCTGGCGCGCACCGACGCGGTCGTCGTTCCCTCGATCTGGCACGAGAACGCGCCGGTCGCGATCCTCGAGGCGTTGACCGCGGGCTGCGCGGTACTGGCGAGCCGCGTCGGGGGGGTCGTGGAAATGGTGACCGATCCGTGCGGGATCCTGGTGCCTCCCGCGCGGCCGGACGCGCTGGCCGAAGGACTCGCGCGCATCGCCGCCGACGTCGGGACCTGGCGCAGCCGGCGCGCGGCGATCGCGGCGCAACGGCACGGCACGACCTCCGCCGAGTACGCGGAGGCCTTGCTGAGTCTGCTCGGATGCGTTCCGGCGCCCGCGTCGTGACCGCGGTGGCCGGGTCCTTCAGCGGACCTCGGAGCGCACCACGTTGCTCGCCTCGAGGGGCGGGGCGAGGTTCGCGGCGTCGAACGTGACGAGCTGCGTGTAGACGTAGATGCCGGCCGGCATCTCGGGCGGCATCGCGATCGGCAGGGTCGCCGCACCGTTGGCGCCCGCGACCAGGAAGGGGAGCTGGATGAGGTCGGTGAATCCGTTGCCGATGCCGAGGTCGACGATGCCGGGCGCGGTGCTCGGCGAGCCCGACAGCGACATGAGCGGCAGGCCGACCCAGCCGGCGTCGCTGTGCATGGTGAGCGGAAGCGGGAAGTTGCGCACCAGCAGCGTGCTCAGCTCCAAAGCGCTCGGATGGTTCCCGACGACGCGCAGCTGCAGCGGCGCGCTCGAGCCGACCGAGTTGGAGACGACGACGGGGTGGGTGCCGATCAGGAACGGCGCGCGCGGCGTGAACCGGATCGTCGTCGGCGACGTGAGCGTGAAGTTCACCGGTTGTCCGCCGACGGTGACGCTCGTGACGCTGCTCATGTCCGTGCCGGTGAGCTCGACCTGCGGCGGGCCCCACGACGGCACCGTGTCCGGCGCGATCGCGGTCAGGGTCGGCGCGACGGGATTGCCCAGGCAGGTGCGCGAGTTGCGGTGCGCGACGATGCGCGACACCGAGGACGGCGCGAACGAGCCGAGGTTGCCGCCGCAGCCGCCGAGCCCGGAGCACATGATGTTGCACGTGCTCTGCGAGTCACAGTGCGGCGCGTTCCAGTTGTGCCCGGTCTCGTGCGCGACGAGACCGACGTCAGTGGCGAGGTTGCCGGCGTAGACCTTGGACGCGCCGTACGCCGAGCTGGTGCACACCACGCCCACGTTGGCGCAACCGACGACCCCGGAGAACGTGCCTTCGCCGGTGAACAGGTGGGCGAGGTCGCGGCGGATCGAACCGTGGTTGTTGTTCCAGCGCGAGCGGAACTGACTGAGCAGGTTGCACAGGTCGCCGTTCCACGAGTAGACGTTGGTCGTGCGCACCAGGACGGTGGTCAGTGCGTACTCGATCTCGCAGTCGCGCCGGTAGATCACGTTGCACGCGTTGATCACCGTGGCGACCCGTGCGTTCACCGCGACCGGGTCGTTGTTGTAGAGCTGGTAGTAGCGGACGTCGGCGTCGACCGCCATCTCGGCGACGCGCAGCGCGGCCGTGCCGATGCGCGGTGTCTGGTCGGTGTCGTCGTGTGCGGGCGTCGCGTGGACGCCGCAGTGGACGTCGCGCGCGCGCACGTCGCGTGCGCGGTAGACGATGTGGGTCTCGCGCGGCATCGACCGGTCGTGCACGGTCAGCGGCTCGATCGCCCAGAGCAGGCCGCCGGTGCCGTGGATCGTCGCGTGCAGCTGGCCGGCGACGAGGGATGCGGCCACTTCGGCGCCGGCGAGGCCGCCGACGGTGCCGCGGAACGTCACCGACTCCGGCGTCGGCAGGCGGCGGATCGAAATGCCGTCGTCGAGCAGGAGCTGGAAGTCGGCGGTGCGCACGTCGTACGGCGTGAGGAACAGCCGGCGGTCGACGCCTTCGAGGCGCACGTCGACCGAGAACGGCACCGCGCTGCGCAGCGGCAGCGCGAGGTTCTGCACGGTCCCCGCGTGCAGGTGGAACCGATCGAGGATCGTCGCCGGAGCAGGGAGGGCGGGTGCGACGAACTGCGCGGCGGCGGCGGCGTGCGTCGCGGCGACGAGGATCGCC
>DATGPD010000505.1:0-3822 GCA_035305285.1 Planctomycetota bacterium | reverse complement strand
AGAAGGAGCTGCCGAAGGGTTTCCAGCGCGCCGAATTCCTCCTGGAGAAGGGGCAGATCGACAGGATCGTGTCGCGCGACAAGATGCGCGACGAGCTGGCCCGGCTGATGGCATATGCCACCGGCCGCAATCCGGTCGAGGTCGTCGCCCCGCCGAAGGCCAAGGGGAGCGACCAGCCGGCGAACGACAAGGCCGCGCCGCCCGCGGAGTCCCCCGGCAAGGCGGACTCCAAGTCCAGGCGCAAGAAGGACAAGCTCGCGGAGAAGACCTCGCTCGGCAGCGAGGTGGCGCGCGACGCCTGAGCCCGACGCGGCAGCCGGAGGCCCCGCATCGTCCAGCACAAGCCGACTGCCCCGGTGGCGCGCGTGCTCCCCGCGCCGCGCGTGCCGGGCCGTTACAAGGTCGAGCCGGACGACTTCGTCGTCATCGAGGAAGAGCTGTATCCGCCCGAAGGCCGGGGCGACCATCTCTGGCTGCGCGTGCGCAAGCGCGGCCTGTCCACGCTGCAGGCGGTCGAAGCGCTCGCGCGCGCGCTCGGTCGGCGCGAGCGCGAGTTCGGCTTCGCCGGGATGAAGGACGCGTTCGCGGTCACCGAGCAGTGGATCAGCATCGAGCACGTCCCCGAGGAGACCGCGCGCGCGCTCGACCTGCCAGGAATCGAGGTGGTCGCGCTCGCCCGGCACGGCAACAAGCTGCGCCCCGGGCACCTGCGCGGCAACCGGTTCGAGATCCTGCTGCGCGGCGTCGACGGCGGCCACCTGGACGCGCTGCGCACGAACCTCGCCGAGCTGCAGCGCAGCGGCGTGCCGAATTACTTCGGCGAGCAGCGCTTCGGCAAGCGCGGCGCGAACCTGAGCAAGGGGTTGGAGCTGCTGCACGGCGACCTGCGCCACGCCGCGCGGCGCATCCCGAAGAAGCTCCTGACGCTGCTGCTCGCGGCGGTGCAGAGCGAGGTGTTCAACCGCGTGCTCGTGCGCCGGCTGGCGACGATGGGCACGCTGTTGCCGGGCGACGTCGCGGTGCTGCACCGCAACGGCGCCGCGTTCCTGGTCGAGGACCCCGCGCGCGAGCAGGCGCGCTGCGACGCCTTCGAACTCTCGCCGTCGGGCCCGATGCCGGGGCCGAAATGTCTGGCCGCGCGGGGGGAGCCCGGCGCGATCGAGGCCGAGGTGATGGCGGAGCTGGGGATCACCGGCGAGCTGTTCGGCAGATCGCCGCACGGCAGCAACGAGGGCGAGCGCCGGCCGCTCCGCATGCAGCTCCGCGACGCGGAGGCTGCCGCCGAGCCCCAGGGCGTGCGCCTGCGCTTCGCCCTGCCGCGCGGCGGGTACGCGACTTCGGTGCTCCGCGAGCTGCTGGTGGACCCGCCGTGGTTCGCCGCGCGCTGAGGGCGCGGGTGCGGTAGGGTAGGGGATGAAGCGCGGCCGCTGCTCGCGCTCGCGTCATCGAGGTCACTGCCGTGGCCGGTTCCGAGCGTTGTCGGTCGTCCTCCTGCTGGCCTCCTGCACGCAGGAGCGCGAGGTTGCCGGCGACCGTCCGAGCTTCTCCGGGCCCGAGTGACGGCAGTTCGCGATTCCGCCACCGGCGACTACCAGCGACGCCCCCTGAGCGAGTGGGGCGAGCGGCGGAACGTGGCGGAGAGGCGCTGACGCGATCGCGCACGCGTGCACGCGGTCGGGCGCCGGCGATGCATGCGGCCGCGCGGCCGGGAGCGTCGAGCGCGCTGCTCGCGCCTGGTCGCCCGGCGGCCGCATGCGCGCCTTGCTGCGGAGGAGAGCGCCGCGGGCCGGTACCCGGGGCCTGGGCAGGGCGCACGGTCCGGCGGCGAATGCGACGGACGAGGAGGCGGCCGGCCCGGGGAGGCACCGACCACACCACGCTTCCCTCGGGGCGTCATCCGATACCCGCTCGCAGTACGAACGCGGGTGCTGGTCCCGACGCCGCCGGCTAAGCTGCCGCGGTCACCTCGATGCTCTCGTACCTGCGCCATGCCTCGCGCGGGATCGCGCCCACCGTCCTCGTGCTCACCTCGCTCGCGGCGCAGCACGACGGTGGCGCGGTCGACTTCAACCGCGACGTGCGCCCGTTGCTGTCCGACCGCTGCTTCAAGTGCCACGGGTTCGACGAGGCGGCGCGCAAGGCGGGCCTGCGGCTCGACGTCCGCGAAGGCCAGCTCGCCGCGATCCGCGGCCGTCGCCCGGTCGTGCCCGGCGACCCCGACGCCTCCGAACTCATCGCGCGGATCGAGTCGCCCGATCCCAAGCGGCGCATGCCGCCGCCGTCGTCGGGGCTCTCGCTCGACCCGTCGGAGAAGGCCCTCCTGCGTCGCTGGATCGAGCAGGGCGCGCCGTTCGAACGCCACTGGGCGTTCCAGCCGCCGCGCAAGCCCCTCGTTCCCGCGGATGCGGACGCCGGGTCGCCGATCGACGCGTTCATCCGTGCGGAACTGCGCGCGCGCGGGCTGTCGCCCGCACCCGAGGCCGACCGCGCCACGCTGATCCGGCGGGTCTCGCTCGACCTCGTCGGCCTGCCGCCGACGCCCGAGGAGGTCGAAGCGTTCGTGCACGATGCGCGCCCGGACGCGTACGAACGGCTCGTCGACCGCCTGCTCGCGTCGCCGCACTTCGGCGAACGCATGGCGCTCGTGTGGCTGGACGCGGCGCGCTATGCGGACACCAACGGGTTCCACCACGACAACGTGCGCACCGCGTGGCCGTACCGCGACTGGGTGATCCGCGCGTTCCAGGAGAACGTGCCCTACGACCGGTTCGCCACCGAACAGCTCGCGGGCGACCTCCTGCCCGGAGCGACCGACGAGCAGCGCATCGCGACCGCGTTCTGCCGGATGCACAACATCAACGACGAGGGCGGCGCGATCGACGCCGAGTACCGCGTCGAGGCGGTGTGCGACCGGATCGAGACGATCGCGAGCACGTTCCTCGGGTTGACCTTCACCTGCGCGCGCTGCCACGACCACAAGTACGACCCGTTCACCCAGGAGGACTACTACTCGCTGTACGCGCTGTTCGGCTCGGTCGACGAGCGCGGCGTGTACGAGTACGACTTCGAGCGCGCGCGCGCCTACCCGCCGCGCATCGAGTACCGCGACCCGGAGCTGCGCGCGCGCACCGAGGCGGCGGCGGCGGAGGTCCGTGCGGCCGAGCGCGCGCTGTCCGAGGCGGCGCCCGCGATCGCGCTCGAATGCGACCGCGCCGAGGCGGCGGTGCGCGCGCGCTGCGGCGACGTGCGCTGGGTCGACGCGACGTTGACCGCGGCGCGCGCGGCGTCGGGCGCGCCGATGGCGATCCTGGCCGACGGCAGCGCGCGCGCGACCGGCAACCCCGAGCGCGACGTGCACGTGCTCGAACTGACGACCGACGAGGTCGACCTGCGCTTCCTGCGCCTCGACGTCCTCACCGACCCGTCGTGCGGCAAGGGCAGCGTCGGCCTCGCGTCGCACGGCAACGCGGTGATCAGCGCGATCCGCGCCGAGGCGATCGCGCGGGACGATCCCGCGCGCGTCGAGCCGATCCCGTTCGCCTGGGCGTGGGCCGACCACGAGCAGCGCAACCACGACCACGACGTGCACAACGCGCTGTTCGACGACCCGGGCGGGTGGGCGCTCGACGGCCACCGGCGCGTCGAGCCGCGTGTCGCCTTGCTGGTCGCCGAGCGCCCGTTCGGGTTCGCCGGCGGCACGACGGTGCGGGTGACGATCGAGTACGCGAGTCGCTACACGCACCACGTCGCCGGCCGTGTGCGCGTGCAACTCGCCCGCCAGGAGCACCCGCGCGCCGCCGACGTGCTCGCGCAGTTCCCGAT